>NZ_JBLYZG010000035.1:0-58633 GCF_049310245.1 Endozoicomonas sp. ALB115
CAAATAGCCCCGCTATTCTCCTCAGAAGCAGAAATTTTTATCCTCAATTTCTCGCAATCCTCGCTACGGACGCTTAAGTCCGACAGGCTCCCAGGAAGCTTTGGCCATAACCAATACATGACTGTAGCAATCCAGAGCACACTCGCCACAGCCACTGCAGAGACTGAGGTCTATCACCGGCTTATTATCCGCAGCAAAGCTGATCGCCTGTTCAGGGCAGGTTTCCTCACAGAGGTTACAGTACATCCCCAGTTCTGCCTGGCAACTGCCAGCAAGTTGGGGAATCACCTGCCGCTTTTTCCCTTGTTCACGGCTCAGGGCTCCCGATGGGCAGGCATCAACGCACTGTCCACAAAAGTCACAACGACCGTAAGAAAGGTCCAGTACAGGACGGCCAGAAAGAATCTCTTCTTGCTCATCGGATTGTCCCAGCACCCGCATTGGGCATTGCTCAATACACTGATCACACTCGGTACACAGCGCCAGAAACAGTGTGTTATCTACTGCCCATGGCGGCCGTGGATAGCGGCTATTGGGGATCACCTGCTCGGGTTCAGGGGCGAAACGCCGGAAAAAAGCCCGCCTTGCCGGGGATACCAACTGTTCGTCTTCTGTTCTCTGTATATCGGACACGACTTAACCAGAAGCCTGTAGGCTTGAAAATTGTGACCCAACATACGCTGTTTGAAGAATGATTAAACCGGTATTTATACGTGACACTTTTCGCCCTGTGCTCCTTTGCCTTGTTTGGCTTGAATTTACAGCGTATCCAGTCAAAAACAATCGGGATGAATAACATTTGGTTGGCTAATTTTTATATCTTATTGATTGATTATTGCCCAATCATTTTAACCAGTTATTTACCGATGCGGTGTCAGTCGACGAGTGAGAATATCCGGCGGGCATTTTCTGTGGTTGCAGCAGCAATCTCTTCTCCATCCACACCCAGGACCTGGCTCAGCGCATGGATCACATAGGGCAGATTGGCCGGTTCATTATCACGTTGTCTTTTGCCACGACCACCACTGCCATGATCAGGCTGCCGGGGCATAACCAGATAAGGTTTTAAAAAAGGTGCATCGGTCTCAACCATCAGCCGGTCACGCAGGGCTTCCCAACCGAAAGAGCGCAGCGCACCCACCAGATCTTTATTACGCGTGTTGCCGATCCAACCGGTAATCCCGATGGAACAGCCCAGATCAAGATAAGCCTGCAGCTGCTCACTGTTACCGGTGAAGCAATGAACGCAGGCCATGGCTGGAGAAGGCAGTTGATTTATGTAGTCTGTCAGAATTTCAATGAATTGCTTATGGGCACCCCGCTCATGCAAAAACAGTGGCTTTTTCAGTTGTACCGCAAGCTCCAGCTGCTCTCTGAACACATCTCTTTGGACATTTTTGGGAGACCACTCACGCACAAAGTCCAATCCACACTCACCTACTGCAATACAGTGGCTGCCGCCCCGTTCAATAATTTTTTCCATTTCCGGTATGCCACCATCTTGCTTAAAATTCCTGGCTTTGTGTGGATGGCATCCCACTGTGTAATACAAAGAGCATCGGGAGGAATCGGCAGACGCACAGGCTCCAGCGGCCCTAGTAGAATGCGGAGATTGCTTCAGCCATTTATCCACGGTTTTCTGCACCTTTTTTGCTAAAGCAATAGAAGTACCCGTTATCATGATGCGACCTACGCCTGACCGGGAAGCATCGGCAATAACCCGGGACAAGTCATCAAACCTGTGTCCGATGAGATTGGCTCCGATATCAACCAATGGCGTCTTGTATCGAGGCCTGAACTCCGCAGGCGTCAAATTCGCCTTGCTCAACTCTGGTCGGGCAACTAACTGAAAATCAGAAGAATCACGACCTCTGGCAGTAACATCAGGCGATGCAGCTGTCTTGGTTGAGCGCTGGCAATGACGGGACTTCAGCCCCCTGTCGGGCCTGGTCTGCTGCTCCTGGACGGCAGGATAGGCCGGGTTGTCCAGGTATCGGGATGCACAGGGGGATGCACCTGAAAAAGGCTTATCAGAAGCACCTGAGCGGCTCTTCTTTTTTTTAGTTTTCCGGGCTTTTGACGAACTGCCTTCTTGCCAGACTTTCAGATCCGATTCGTTGGCAGCCGCCTGCTTACCTTCGTTGCTAACGTCATGAGAGGAAACGGGATTGGATGACGTGATATTGGCCGGAGTCATATTAGTCAGCTCGCTCCTGTCTTACATCATTAGAAGTTACCGTCAACATTTTCACGGCACACAGGCACTTTTAACTTGAACGATCAGGCTAGTGAACGGATACGACAATTGCCACTGTACACGACAATATTCATGGTGTGTTCTCCCATCTGACCAGGCTGAGAAAACGACAGTATCAGTATGGTACTGGTTAATGCTGATAATAATTCAAACGGTATTGGCACCTGTTTAACCCAATAAGCACTGTGCATTATGAAATCATGAATATCTGCTCTGGTGTGTATCGTTGCAGTGCAGATATCCCCGATTTCTGGCTTATCCACATAGAATAAAGCCTTATCAGCATCACTTTTTCTCTATAAATTATTGAATTATCCCTTTAAAAAAACCTTGGCACTGACTTTGCACAAGCATCAATGGAATATCTATTAACTGACCTCAAGGAAAGGGATTTATGGCTTACATTAGAACCCAGCGAGTTTTCATGGAAAATACAGTTTTGAACTTATAGTTAATCAAAAGGTCATAATTTTAAGGTACTATTACAAATTCAGGGTAGTTTTCAGGGCATGTTTAATTCTCCTTTATCAATGGGCAATGGTTTTCCTTCTTTTTTAAATTTTAACGGAGGAGAAGGTACTTTAATCACAGATGCAACCCAGCCCCGTGTTTTCAATACGCCAACTCCGGGTTTGTGTCAGTCTGAGCCAATGTCAATGATGCCCGGACAGAGTATCACTACTCAATTACAACAAAGGAATATCAAGGCAACAGAGACAACACACTGCAATATAAATCCGGTAATGCATGCTGCCCCTGCGGATCACAGGCAATTCATAAATTCCCCCCAGCACCGTAAAGAAACGCCCCCCATGTTGACGTCTAGCGGGATCTACAATCCAAATTTACAACGCTCCCCGGGTTATCGATTCAGTTGCCCAGATCAAAGTGCGTCATTTTTGCAATCACCACCAGTTTCCGGCCTGCGCCCTGATAGTCAGGATCCTTTATTGTCGTCCGGTGTACTCATCAGATCCAATCGTCCCCCATTAATGTCAGACGCCTCTCCAAAAGCAACGGCTCCCCGTTTACCAAGTCAACGACTGGCTCATTTCTCCCCCCCCCCTGTAGAGGCTAATCTGCCCCGACAGGTTTCCCGGGTTTCGCTTCAGCTGCCTCTGCCTCCAAACCACCCTCTGGTTTCGCAGATCAATGCTGCAGTGTTAAGTGCACCAGCGACTCCCGATTTGACCTTCAGGCCGACCCTGGAAATCGGTAACCACAATGCATCAACGGTGCCCCCCCACAACCCTGCAAGAAAATCCTCGCGGCTATTGTCAGTTGTAGCACAAGCCATTTCTAACACCGTCATTCCTCAGCTTAAAACGGAGATAAACAGCACGGTCAAAGCTATAATGCCTGATGTAATGCGGGAACTATTGGGGGAACAAATCAAAAGTGAGGTAACCAATGCTGTCAAAGCTACGATGCCCTTATTACAGCAACAAATAAATCAAGTTGTTTCATCATCAATAACAGCAACTATTCCGGGCATGCAACCCCGTCTTGTAAAATCGGTTTCAGAAGCAATCAGGCCATTATTAGAAACCAGGCTGGAGGAAGCAAACAAACAACTTCGAGAACATACCGATAAAATACTGGCAGAAACCACTGAAAAGCACATTAAGAACGCATTTGAAGAAAATTTTTCTCAATACCAGGCACAGCAGAAAAAAACTAAAGCAAGTTCTTCAAATTCATCAAACTGGGTTCTGGAAACCCTGAATGGCCCTCCTCCTCTGAAAAAAATGCGTACTTCGGGCGAATCGATTCCTGTTGCTGATCCTGAAGTTGAGAGCAGCCAGATTAATGTATCAAAATTAAGCAGTGAAGTGAGTAAGTTCATGCGTATTAAAGAACTGAACAACAATGAGTGCACTGTCGGAAAGATTCTACAACTGGCAGCTCGATTAATTGATGATGATAAGGAATTACTGCTCCGGGCTGCAAAGCCAAGAGCAAAAAGACCACGCACAAACCTGAATCATCATGAACGAATAAAATTAGAAAAAGATAGAAAAAGAAGAATGCAGAAACAAATTAATTCAGGGATAGAGGAACTTGGAAACAGTGTTAGACGATTTTCGGAACAACATCTTAAAGAAACAAGACCGGGTCACGATAGCACCCCTGGTGAAATCATTGAACAAGCATGCTCTATCCTGCGTGATAAAAATAAAAATACTTTGGAAGTGCCGTCTATTAAAAGGAAAGGTTTACGCAGTGCGGGAAAAGGTATAACTCTCAGTGAATATTACAAAAACCTTAAGGCATTATTAGCTAAAGAGAAGAGTAAACCGGAAGATACCGGTTCTTTGGAAAACAGTGAAGCAGATACACCGTTGGCATCAAAAGAATCGTCGTAAAAGAATAAGCAGGAAAATAAACAATAAATTTTCTAAATTGCAGCCTAAACCCTTAACGTGCGGAAACAGTACAGGAAATAATTTTTTCATTGGGACAGGTTATGGAATAGGGCAAATTCATCCAGGGATGCCTCATTCAGGGCCAGATGTTCACTATCAAGCTCATCATCAAAGCAGACCTGGACAGATCCCTTGTGCTTGCAATAAACAACCAGAGGCAACGGCTGTTTAATACCCAGTGCCTGTTCACACTGACGTTTTGTCCGCAAGATATCAGCAATGCTTCTTGATGGGGTACGCGCAACATAAAAGCATTTGATGTCTGTTATACCAATTCCACCTTCTAAATATGATAACGAGCAAGTCATTTTGGACCGCTGGGCAAGGCGGAATGACGAGTAATAGCAGGGCTATTGCGAGGAATTCCAACGAAGATCCAGCGGTTCAAAATGGCTGCGCAGTTCATATTTAGAAGGTGGAGTTGGTATTACGTCATAGCAGAAGCCGTGTGGGCCGAGCCGACCAAATAGGCAAATAAACGGGATGAATTGCTGGAACAACTCAACGGAGTCCGTCGCAACGGGGCCGATGACAAAACCGTCGCTGATCTTTTTACTGAAATACTAAGCCGTCTTGCCAGACGACAGGCGCAGTTAGAAGAAATAAAAGCTTGCATGGACTCGGGATATGTCAGCAAGGAGCATTACCATCGTTCGCAACAGGCTTTTACCGCTGAGCTCGAAAGGGTTGTTCGCAGAGAACCCGCTTATCAGGAGCAGCAGAGAGAGCGACCCAAGTGTTACCAAAGCGTTTACGCAAAACCAGACAAATAGGATGAAGTTCCTTAAGCCGCTTTGGCTATCTATATAACAACAGCCTCCGGAGCCAGGGAGGCTCTGGTGGTTGTATGGGGATTAGTGCCTTTTTACGCCAGAGGGCTTTTGATAGTCTGTCGATTGAGAGGGCACGGTGTTTCCCAGCAAGCCCTTTAAAAAGAGACAAAGTTGCTCTGTCTGCTGCCGATCAGCACTGGGCTGCTCCGTCAGTTTCTCTGTTGCCAAAGTAAGCGCTGACTCGACAATAACCGGGAGATTTCTGTTCGCTTTTCCTGCCCAATAGTTCACCACCATTTTGGCAATATCGGGATGCTCAAGGGCTACGTCATACAGAAATACCTCCGGTTCGGAGTTGATATCAACATCAATGTTGATCAGTTCACTGACCACCTTGCGATGGCCACGGCGTGCCGCATCGCTCAGGCATCGGCCAAGGGGATCCGCCATCTCCTGGTTGCCCGCGAGTGTCTCGAAAAGTCGGTGATTTCCTCCATCAGCAGCGCGAACCAGCACACTCATTATGCGGTCATGCTGTTCAGCCACAATTTGCCAAAGCTTTGACCGCACCGATTCTTGTAATGTCAGTTGCTGGTCACAAATAACGTCGTCAACATTGTCAGTGATCGAGACAATGGAACGCACCACTCGTGTAAAGCTATTTTCAGCGAACATAATGGCGGCCAGCAGCAACGGATGCAGACCTCTGCCAACATCCGCAGCGTTCAGTTTAATCCCGGCCCTGACAAACTGGTGCAGCTTGTTCTCGTCTACACGCTGCACAATCCGAATCAGACTCGGGGTAGCCCGGACACCCAGTTGCCAGAGTTCTCGCAACAGATCGATATTTCCCGTTTGGGCAACACCAAGCAGGAGGTCGCTAGTGCCATTGAGCCGGGAGAGATCCCATTGAACATGTTTCATCCCATGCACCGCGTCCAGCAGCAGCTTGACCATTGGCTGCCGGTCCAGACCAATGGCCAACACCAAAGCATCGGTCAATACCCTTGAAAGATCTCTGTTGATGTAACCACCGGAGTGTTGGCTCGATGCAGCAGGGGTGTTGGCAGTCGGGCCTGACCGTGTCAAGAAAGCCAGAATGGACCGGACACTGTCATGGCAGTTCTCCTGTATTGCCTGAGAGAGGAGAGAGCCCCTGGTCTCGTCGGTGATATCAAGATCGGCTCCGGCGCGAATCAATGCCCGGATAACAGCTTCATTCCTTTCCAGATGAGTCTGATGGTCATTGATAGCATCATCACAGGATTTTATCCTCACATTGCCATGACCCGGCGGCTCCTCAACTATATCCCGCTGCCTGCCTCCCTGTCGGTTAAGGGCGGGGGAATCTTCCGGCTTCCCCTTTCTGTTTGCATCCCTGTTTGCATCCCTGTCCTCAGCCAAAATGATCTGCTTTGCTGTCAGCACACTCTCCAGATCGGTACGGACTTGTTTGCTCATGGCCAAAATCGACACCAGGATAGTCCTGAGACCAGCAGCTCCGGACTCACGCTCAACATCCACCAGCGATGAGAACACTGGCGGATTGTCCACCTCACTGAAAATCAGTGCCTTAACCTGGCTGTTTCTTTCTTCAATATTATCAAAAGACGATAGCAGTACTGACAGGGCTTCCGTTTCCCGGGCTTGTGCCGCAAGTTTAATGTCATTAGCAGGATCAATACCATTGTTCATGAGCATTTTAACCTTCTCTTCCTCCTTGCGTGCTGCCGCTATCAGCAAGCCCGACGCCGACCAGCAACGGCTTTTATCCATACCGGCCTTGAGAAATTCATCAACCACCTGCAACTCGTTATCGCCAAGCGCCATGGCAAAGGCAATCTCAACGCTGAAGGTTGTTTGCGTGGCGAAGACACTGACCACCTGACGCTGTTCACTCACAGCAGCCTGACGGAACAGTTGCCGGAACTTTGTGCCACCAAGGTCAGCTATACCCAGCAAAGGCCTGAGCATTTCAACGTCTGCCCGACCAACCGCTGCGGTTACTTCACTTTCAATATCTACGCCACCTGTCGCTTTGATCAGCTGGTTAGCGATCGACTTATAGCCTTTTCGGACAGCAATGGAAAAGGCAGTTTTCCCTTCCATATTCAGCAGATCAGCTATTGCCCCCCTCTCCAGCAATAGCTGAACCATCTGCAGGTCTCCTCTGTCAGCAGCAGCGTGCAGCAAAGGCAAGCCATTGCAATCAGTGATATTAGGATCGACCCCGACCGCCAGTAGCGTTGCCAGCATTTTGTCATCGTTATTCTTAAGGGCTTCAGAAAGAATGGTCACTGTTTTACCGACATCCATTTTATCTAACAGCCGTCTGATAGCCGGTTCACCGTAGCCAGGTTGATTACGCAAATAACTAATGACCCGCTGCATCTCACGGAACATTTGTCCCGCCCCCGGGTAGGAAGCCAGCAGTGATCGCAATTCCGTTTCAGTCCCTTCCCTGGTCGACCGGACAATAATATTGACTCGTTGGTCAGGCCCCAGAGCGTCATGCAACATACTGACCACCCTGGCATGGCTATTGCGTGTGGCTATAACCAGTGGCGTGTCAGCCTGACCATCCCCGCCACTGGCATCAATGCCGGCATTGAGCAGGGCCTGTACCAGTCCTTCATCACCACTTTGTGCAGCAAGCCTTAAATAGTGACCACCGTCATCTATGTTCCTGGCCAGTAATTGTTCAAACAGTTCCAGTTGACTTTTAGAAACGGCCTGCACCATGGCATCCACCAAACACGCCCCCGATTTGAGCAACGCAGCAATGGCGGGTTCATTATGCGCACGGACACAGATGCACAGCGCGTCTGTCAGCGTCACAAACGCTGTCAGTTCCCGCAATGCGCCGCGGTGTTCTTGTTGTGCAGCAAGGATTATGGCCTCAATGAAATGGCCATCCCTGATGATGTTGCGAAGCTCAGACGATTCCTTAAAATCACCTAGCAGCACCCTGTTCCCTGCCTTTGCGGCCATGAGAACAATCTTGCCACCACTGAGTCCGATGCTGTGCAGGAAATTTATCATTGCCGGGCTGTGGTCAGCCCTAATGACATTTTGGGCTATCGGATAGGGATCAACGCCAGCGGCCAACAGCGATTTCGCCTTTTTCTTGTCCTTTCGTTCAATTGCCCGGAGCAGGTGCAAATCGGCAAACCCCAATTTATCGCTCCTGATCAGCATTGCCAATGTGCCTTCATCATTGTCTTCCAGGGCATGCGTCAGTGACTGTCGAAACATGTTCGGGTTAACGGCCATCTTCTTAACACACGTTTCATGATTATGTTCAGCAGCCACCAGAGCCAGAGGTACAGGTCCCTGATAAAGGACAGTTTCCTGAGTGGTGCTAAAAATATGCGGAGCTTGCTGTGCAATCTCCTGAAGCATGTCCTGATCGCCAATGACACAGGCCTGAACTGCCAGTAGCTCTTCAATTCCAGAGCGCAAATCTTCATGACGGCGCTTCAACCCCTGACTGACCAGGGTCGGTAAATCAGGAATGATATGGTCTTCACTGCCCCTGATACTCGCATCATTAACTGAGCTTGCTGGCAAGCTCGTTGAGCCGCTTGCCATTGTTGTTGTGCTGTTATTGCTCCCCTCTGCGCCACCCTGATCGTTTTCGGATGAGCTTGCCTGCCGACTGTTAGTACGCTTTTTCAGAAAGTCAGCAAGATCCGGTAAACAGTAACCGGTGCTGTGGCTATTGCTATAAGCCAGGGTGTTCAGATTAACGACAGGCAGGGCATTCTGTCGGCAATGCATACAGCTCAAATAAGTCTGGCATGGTTTGACGGGAACCGTACAGGCCTCCCTGCCCTGAATGCTTAATTCATTGGCTTTCCACTGTTCCATGCAATCGAAGTGAAAGGGTTGTTTGCAACAATGGGTCACGACAAAATCATTAAACCGGGCTTCCAAATCATCTTCTAAGCAAAAAGGGCATTGAAAATTTGATTTGGTCGCTGTAGCTGGTGCATTGACTGAATCCACAAATGACTCCACTGTTGTTTTTAAAGTTGATCTTAAATTTGTATCAACGCACTTTGTGACAATTTTTAATAGTCAAAGTTCATTATCCCTGCCTCTTTAGTTTCGTTTAAGCCTGAAATGATGATTACGTTTAAGTAGTTAACCAAATGGAATCGTATATTTCTGGCTAAGTGGTCAGTTACTATGCAAGGCACAACGTAGGGAGCATAGCCGTAGCTATGTGACCGTAGTTGTAACGCCGCACGACTGCATGGATGCAGGAGCTAGAGCAACGCAGGAGCAGTTGCCGGGAGCGACTGTCCACTTAGTCAGAAAATACGATTTCATTTGGTTAACTACTTACCTTCATGCACCCTGATCAACCTGATTGAAGAGTTTGTCTGCCGGGAAAATATGGGCGTTTTCTTTCTTTCTGACTATCTTGATTACCGATGATCAGGGTTTGATCAGGCGAAACTGATAATAATTATTGTGCATTCACGAGTCCGGAGTTTATGAATAACCTATCACTCAGTCAGCAGGCGGCATCAAGTGCAAATATGTCTACACCGATGCTGGATATTCAATCAGGTGGGAAATCGAAACCGGGTAAAGGGCTATTTAAGGGCAAGATAGCAAAAGCAGTGTCAGCTGCCACGAAGCGGGCACAAGACAAGGACAACATAATAACAGGGTCGTCAGCACTGAAACAGCCATTGAAACAACTCCGGGAGGCTGGCGAGCAAAGACTCAGGAAACTTGCCAGTAAGAACTACCTCGACTCTGAAACTGCTGAAAGTGTGTACAGGAAAAACATCCCTGTATTTGCCCGACACTATCAAAACGCCCTGAATGCCTATGTGCAGAAGGGTTGCCAGTATTACCAATATCTTATGGGTTATCTGGCAGGAAACCCGGAAGATTTTGTCTTCAGACTGTCGGAAAGCACTGAGGACGAGCTTTCCGTTACAGTGACACACATGCGGCCAACATTTGAAGCATTTGCAGAAGAAATAGCAAGTTTACTGGAAGGGCACGGGGCGGGTGGAAAATTAGCAAAGGAATTAATAAAAAGTCTCGAGCCTTTGGGTTTGTCGTTGTCTCCGGCAATGACAAAAAGAACCTGGTCAGTGCATATGAAAGCCCCGGGGATTGCCGATTCGTCAGTGCAGCCTGAGACGGCTTGTGATAACAACAGCCCTCCCGGCGTCAGTCAATTTCAACGCACCGATAGTGAGGAACGATTAAGAAACAAAGCATTGGAAGAAAAAAAACTAAAAGAAGAAAATTTAAAAAAAGAGCTGGCGGGCAACATTCAGAGACTGCGCCAGGAGAATGGGCTCGCAGTTGAGAAATGCACAATAACCAAGCGTGTTGCTGAAGAGATTTTTCGTTTTGATTCCTGTTGGCAAGAGCCTGTGGGGTTGTCCGATTATCGGGAATTTCGTGTTGCCAGCACCGCTGATGACCTTGAAAAACTCAGCCTGGAAATGCTGGTGGCTGAAGAGAACTCGCTTAAGTTCAAGAATCAGAAGCTACAGGAATACATAGCTTCAATATGGGAAAGTTTTCCCGTTCCATCGGATCAGCGCCAGCGCCCTTTGGTTCGGTTTAAAGACCATTATTCCGTGAAGGAGGTACTGTCTGAAGCGACTGAAATACTGGATCAACCTGCACTGCAAACCTGTCGATCGGGTGGATTGATGAAGTCACGACTGTTTGCTTCCCGGTACGCGCGGGAGCAGGAAGTGCGGGAATCAATGCTCGATGACCTTCAGCACCTGAACGCCCTTGGTGAAAGTCTTAAAGGGTTTGACAGCCTTGCACAAGCCGCTGAAAACTCCGCATGGTTTATGAATCTGGTTGGCGAGTGTCTGAGAAAAGAAATGCCTCAACCTCTATTGACACTGGGAAAGATCAAGACTTCATCGGATTTTCGAAAAACATGGAAAGAAAAGCTGGAGCAATGGGGTATTGAACGCATTGATAAACCCTCACCTGCACTTCAGGAACAACCAGCAACCGGTCAACTGGCTGAATAAACAGGCCACCCTATATCTCCGCCAGGCCAGGAAATAATGCCTCTGCCCCGGTGCATGGCTTGGCACGGCTGCAGGTGGCTAATGGTGTTGTTTCCGGGGGGGCTGCCGATATTGATCAGTACATGATGGCTGCTGCCGTCAGTTGGAATAAGCGGGCTCGGGGAATCAGTGTGCTGGTCTGATTTACCAGATAGAGAACAATGCCATCAATGAAGTTGTGCCCGGTCAGGCCAGAGCATGGGGGTGATTTATGTTACTGAGCAAACACCATGACAGTCATGTCCGCTACTGGCTATTGGCTGCCATGACAGGAATATGGCTGTCATGCCTGGCGGTCCATGGCAACGCAGCGGGCAGGCAAGTTGACCAGGAGTTCGGCAAGATAGAAGTTGAATTTCGCAATGAGTCCAGTGGCTTGATCTGGGCCTACCCCTGTGCAACCTGTCTGCCAAAACGATTGGTCTTTGACCAGCGGTTGCAAGTGGGCAGACTGGGTGGTGGTAGTCAGAAGGCAACCTTGCAGGACTTGCGGGACCTGGAGGACTTGCAGGAGTCCCGGGACTCCCCGGAGCAGCCTGCGCTGGTGATCTGGATTGAAAATACGGCTCAAGTCTTGCAAGTTCTGTTGATCACACCACCGCAGGGTTCGGCACCGGAGTAAGGAACTGTCAATTCTGCTATTGCCTGATAAAAGTATCACCCTTCGTAGATATGAGCATTGGCTGGGCATAACAACAGAACAGTGGATAAAAATGTCAGGAATGTTTAGCAACGATCATTCAAAATATGAATATTCAGAATACTCGCAGACCATCTCTCGATGGTTAAGGACATCAGCGTGTTTTCTGCTCTCCCTGATTTTATCTTGTGAACTGGCGGCAAATGATATTGATCTGTTTGTTGCCGACCTTCCCACTGGAGCCCAGCCCAATGTGATGCTGATTATGGATACATCAGCGAGCATGTTCGCGAGGCCCGAGGTATGTGGTGTTTTTGGGAATTGTCAGTATTCTGGCCCCTCCCGCATGGATATAGCCAAGCAAGTGGCCAAGGACTTTATCAGTGATGCACAGAATATCAACATCAGTGTAATGAGATTTAACTATGATGAGGGCGGCCGCGTTATATTCGCATCTGAAGATATTGACACGGGCCGACAAGGGGCTATGAATGCCATTGATAGTTTGAGTCCCAATGGCTTTTCACCAATGGCTGAAACGTTGTATGAAGCCTACCTTTATTTTTCGGGGCAGTACACAAAATTCGCGTCGAACCCCTTTGGCAGCGATTTCCGTGCCTATTGGAATCCAGGCGCGAATTATCGTTCCCCCATTGTCACAGAATGCCAAAAGAACAATATCATCTTGCTGACTGATGGCGCACCTTCCTATGATACCAGTGCTGATATTGACATTGAGCGGATGATCGCGGGTAAGACCATACCAAGTCATTTGTACCACGATTGTCACCAATGCCTTAATGAAATTATCTGGTATATGGCCAATCATGATATTCACAGCGGTTTTAATGGCGACCAGAACGTCTTATTAAGCGTTATTGGCTTTGGTGAAATGGATCAATGGTCGTCAGATGTACTGTCCAATTCCGTCAGGGCCGGTAACGGGAAGTACTACCGGGCAGAGGATGCTAACCAGCTGAGTCAGGCGTTTGCCGATATTATGGTTCGGGTCAATTCGGAATCCACCTCATTTGCTTCACCGACCGTCCCCGTCAATGCGTTTAACTCCCTTGAGTCCACCGATGAACTTTACTACACCGTTTTTGCCCCTAGCTCCGGACCAGACTGGACGGGCAACCTGAAACGTTACCGTTTGGGTGATGATAATCAGATATACGATGCCAACGGGAATCTGGCCATTGATCCGGTGACTGGCTTTTTTTCTGACAATGCCCAGAGTTTCTGGAGCGCTGCACCGGATGGTAAAGTCGTTACAGCCGGTGGGGCTGCGTCGCTTTTGGATCCGGCGCGACCGATTTATACCAATTTAACTGGCGACAGGGATGTGGAGCTGTCAAGCGATTCGAATAGGGTCAACGAAGGCAATTTTGTTTCTTTTCCTGACGGTACTCTGGGCGTTACTGGTATGTTGGAGAAAATATCGCTGCTGCAGTGGGCACGGGGCATTGATATTGATGACGACGATGGCGATGGTGTGTTGATAGAACCACGGTTCAGTATGGGTGACCCTATTCATACTCAGCCGGTCATTGTTACTTATAACCCCTGGGGGTGGCATGGTGATGTGGATAAAACCATTTTTTTTACCACCAATGATGGTTTTCTCCATGCTGTGGATACCAGTGGGTACACTACTTTCTCGTTCATTCCCAAGAAATTGCTGGGCAACCTGCGAATGTACCGGGAGGGGACGGTTCGCCCGGCGATATCCGGTGCGCCAACATCGGATTCACAGTGTGTGTGGAATTACCAGGTACCCGGTGCCTGTGTGCCGGCCCGTTATTGTGAAGAAAGGTTTGAGTGGGGAGATTTAAACCTGAGCGAGAGTTGTCGTCTTATCCCCCCGACACCCACGAACGATGATGAATGCGATTGGGATTGGTCAAAATCAAGGTGTGCACATCCTGAGTATTGTAAATGGCATTATAACGGTATGTTGGTCGGCGACACTGTTTGTGATATCAGGCCCAGGCATGAATGGCCAGCTCCACCACCGGAGCCCGACCCTGGCAGAGCCAAAATATATGGCATGGATGGACCGATAACTGTCTTTTTCAGGGACTGGAACGGCGATGGCAACATAACGGACGGTCATGGGCATGCCTACTTATTCCTGACCATGCGCAGGGGAGGCAGTAATATCTATTCTCTGGACGTCACTAACCGGAATACCCCGAAACTTAGATGGGTTATCAAAGGGGATGTGGATTCCAATAACAAGGCTGACGACGATCCATCCAGAAATCCCGACTTTTCGGAGCTGGGACAAACCTGGTCAAAGGCGCAGTTAACGAAGGTCAAGTGGCAGGGGTCTGAACGGTATGTGTTGCTGTTTGGCGGGGGCTATGACGAAGATGCTGACCAGCAAGCGGAAATTGAGGAAAACGACATAGGCCGGGCAATATATATGGTCGATGCCTATTCCGGTGAAATGCTTTGGCATGCTGGCAAAGACGGTAACCTGAGCATCCCGGAAATGGAATACAGTATTCCGGCAGATCTGACATTGGTTGATATCAACCAGGATGGCCTGACCGATTACTTTTATGCAGTGGATATTGGCGGTCAGGTGTTCCGTATTGATATCAATCCCGATAACACCGGGTCCTGGAATTTCGCCAACGGTGGTCTGATTGCCCAATTGGCAGGCGAGTCTGAAGTGGATGCCCGGCGTTTTTTTGAGGCACCCACTGTAGCCGTTGACAGCAATCGCGAATATCTCAATATCGCCATAGGCAGCGGTACCCGCCCCAGCCCCATGAATACGGCGGTGGAGGATCGTATGTATGTAATTCGTGACCGCAATATCTTTAACAAGCCGACCACTTACCGGTATGCCAACGGTGGGGTCATTACTGAGTGGTCACTGTACGATGCGACCTCCAACATCATTCAACACGGTAACCAGTGGGATAAAAATGCGGCACTGGGCTCTTTGAGCGGAGCTGCTGGCTGGTATATGAGACTGGAAGATCCCGGCGAGAAAATCCTGGGCCGGGCCTCACTGATCAATGGCATGCTGCTGTTTAGCTCTTTTGTTCCTCAAATGTCCTCTAACAGCTGTAATCCGGGCGTCGGGCTCAATTATTTTTATGCCGTGAATATTGAGGATGGTACTAGCGTGTTGAATGTATCCGTTATGGAGAATATGGGCTCACACGGTCGAAGAATGATACTGAACAGTCGCTCCATTGCGCCTCAACCCTCTGTGATCTCCAAAGGCGGAGAAATGAAGGTGTGCATCGGTTCTGAATGCCTTGTCGGTGAAGACCAGCGTTTGGAACCGGCCAACCTGAAACGTCTAAAGCGAAGTTTCTGGAGAGAAAACCGGTGAACAGTTGAGGGTAAAAAGAACCAGCAGAACCTGAAAAGCCCTGTATAGGGATTTTCAGGCTATTGTGCTTATAACTGCAGGTGTCCTGCATTTACTCGCTTACATAATAATTATATTGATCACATAGACGACAGATGTAGATCATAGAAGAAGATACGACCACACAGTTCAGCGGTGAGCACCAGGACGGTACTCACCCCTGCCAGACCTGCCGATGAGTTATTACCACGAGTGGCAGCCATCACCCAAACGCCCAGACCGGCAAACAACAGACCGAGACGGGCCAGCATCAGACGACCGTGGTAGTCAAACAGACCCAGCGGATTAGCAAACAGATCAACCTGCCCCAGCCAGAACAGGTACAGCGGGTACCCCACCAGCACCAGACCCAGGGTGATAAAGCCCAGGGTGGCCAGTGCACGATCAGTGTTTTTCTGGAATGCACCCAAAGAGGCCGACTGACTTCTCAGCATCAGCGCCGCTGCCGGGATACCCACCACAAAAGCGGTCATAACAAACTGGAAGATGGTCCAGCCGCTGTTCCAGGCAGGCACTGTGGCCAGGGTGTACACATTGGCAATGGCCAGCAGTAACAGCACGCCCAATACCATGGCTCCCGCCAGAACCAGCTTCTGCAACTTTGCCAGGATACCGAAGTGCACCATGGCCACATAAGTGAAGACAGCACCACCAAACAGCGAAGTGGTGATGATCTCAACACTCAGTGCCGACAGATGTTCCAGACCAAAAATAACATTCATGGCACGCAATGGCTGACCCAGGTGAGTCATGGCCGCAGCGCCGGAGACACCCAGCAGCACCAGAACCACCATCAGCAGTTTATTCAACAGCTGCTGACGGCGGGCATCACTGTTCGCCATCAGCAGGCAGGCCAGTACCAGGAACAGGCCAACGGTGCCCTGTGCCAGCACCGTAAAAAATACCAGTGGCAACTCATGCATGGTTATACCTCCCGAGTGTTCATAATGCGTCCGGTCTTGTCACCGGAAGGTTTGGCATGACGGCTCGCCTTCATCACCAGCGATGGCTCAGTCAGAGAGGAGTCCGTCAGTGGCGCGATATCCGCTTCCGTGCCGTATTTGGCACGCAGCTCATCAATCGGACCAAAATCCAGGGCTCGCAGCGGGCAGGATTCGATACAGATCGGCTGCTTGCCCTGCTCAACCCGGTCGAAACAGCCATCACACTTGGTCATGACTTTCTTCTCGGCATCAAACTGCGGTGCGCCATAGGGGCAGGCCATTTCACAGTAACGGCAGCCAACACAGACGTCGGCGTTAACTACCACCAGGCCATCCTGGTCACGCTTATGCATGGCACCGGTTGGACAGGCCTTGGTACAGGCTGGCTTGGCACAGTGGTTACAGCTGATGGAGGTGTAATAGGCAAACACGTCCTGGGCGTAGGTGCCGTCTTCGTTCTGAAACCAGCTACCACCGCCGTATTCATAGACCCGGCGCCAGTTCACACCGACTTTCAGGTCATTCTCATCTTTGCACGACAATTGACAGGTTTTGCAGCCCGTACACTTGGCCGTGTCGACATAAAATCCCAATTGTTTCATCGAACTTTAATTCCTATCCTGTTATGCCCTGGCAATTTCAACCAGATTGGTGTGCATCGGGTTACCCTTGGACAGCGGCGTACTGCGCTGAGTGGTCAGCACGTTGAATGAGCCACCACGGTCAACACCGTCTTTACCCGGTGCGTACCAGGCACCTTCGGCCAGGGCAGCAACACCCGGCATAATCCGGGGGCTGACTTTAGCCGGAACCCGGGTCTCGCCACGGTCATTCCAGACTTTCAGCATGTCGCCATCTTTGATTCCCCGGGCCTGTGCATCTGCCGGGTTCAGCCACACGGCATCGGTCACTGCTTCACGCAGGAAAGCGACGTTGTGGTATGTGGAGTGCACACGGCCCTTGGTGTGAAATCCAATCAGCTGCAGCGGATACTTCTCAGTCAAAGGATCCAGATGGCTTTCCCAGGTGGTGACGTACTGTGGCAGCGGTGTCACCACATCCCCTTCCGGCAGCTCCCACTCGGCGGCAATGGTCGCCAGTTGTTCGGAGTAAATTTCGATTTTCCCGGATGGGGTTCCCAGAGGATTGTTCACAGGATCCTTACGGAAACCTTCCAGAGCGATGCGAATATGCTTCGGTGCCAGCTGTTTGTAGGGACCGTCACGACGCAGGTCTTCCAGTGTTGGCACCTGAGGCTGTTCTTTACGCATCTGCTCGTACAGTTCCGCCACCCACTGCTCATGGGTCTTGCCTTCTGTGTACTGCGCTTCCAGACCAAAGCGTTTGGCAATACCTGCACAGATGTCGTATGCACTGCGGCACTCGTACATCGGGGCAATAGCAGGCACCAGCGGAATCACCGCGCCCAGAGTGCCCGAGGCATAGCCGTTGCTGGCCACTTCATAATTTTCAATGGTGGTGATATCCGGCAGCAGAATATCCGCGAACCGTGCGGTAGGTGTCATATGGTTTTCAAACACCAGGATAAACTCACACAGGCTCTCATCAGACAGGATCTCTTTGGTCCGGTTGATATCAGAGTGCTGGTTAACCGTGATATTGCCCGCATATTGCCAGATGAATTTGATCGGATTCTTCAGTGACGTGCCGCCCTGCAGAGCATCGGTCTTATCCGTCATTTCATGGTGACGATGAATCGCATCTGTCCATTTGAAGAATGGAATCGCCGTCTTGATCGGGTTGGTACCCATGGGCAGGGTTTTCACCGGGAAGCCATAGTTTCCTGGCATTTCGCCGGTGTTGGTGCCGGCAAGGCCAATATTGCCGGTCAGAATTGGCAGCATGCAGATGGCACGGCTCGCCTGTTCACCGTTGGCCTGACGCTGAATACCGGTACCCTGAATAATGTAGGCAGGTTTGGCCCTGCCAATTTCCCGGGCCAGCTGAATGATTTTTTTCGCTGGAATACCGGTAATTTTTGCCGCCCACTCCGGGGTTTTCTCGATGCCATCAGCACCTCGGCCCAGAATGTGCGCTTTGTAGTGGCCATTCTTCGGTGCACTGGCTGGCAGCGTTTTTTCATCATAGCCAACACAGAACGCCTCGAGGAATGCTTCATCCACCATCTTCTCGTTGATCAGCACCCAGGCCATGGCTTCTACCAGGGCAGCATCGGTCCCCGGGCGGATTGGAATCCACTCAGACTCTTTGCCCAGCATGGTGTCGGTATAACGCGGGTCAATGATGATGGTACGCACATTTTTGCTGTTCACCGAGTTGATGTGCTCGTAGATTTCCCCACCGCCACTCATGCGGGTCTCTGCCGGGTTGTAACCAAACATGACCAGCAATTCTGCATTGGCGATTTCACTGGTGAAACTACCGAACGCCGCTGGACGTCCACCGCCATAAGTAAACGGCAGAGCACGTTGAATCTGTCCCCAACTGTAGTTACCGTAATAAGGCAGAAAGCCACCGAGCATATTCAGCAGGCGCTTGGAGGCAAAAGGACCGTCGGTTTTATAGCCCTGGGTTCCGGAGCCATACTGATAATAGATCGCATCGTTACCGTAAGTATCGATGGTGTACTTTAACTGTCTGGCGATGGTATCCAGCGCCTCATCCCAGCTGATGCGCTCAAAGCGGCCTTCGCCACGCTTGCCAACCCGCTTCATGGGGTATTTCAGACGATCAGGGTTGTATACCCGTTGCTTGATGGAGCGACCGCGCAGACAGGCGCGAATCTGATGATCACCGTATACGTCATCGCCCCGGTTATCCGATTCAACATGGGTGATAACGCCATCTTTGGTATGCACCTGGAGAGGACAGCGGCTGCCACAGTTCACCATACAGGCAGACCAGGTCACCTTGTCTCCAGCGGCTCTTGCCTGCGTTGAATCCGTTGCCATGGCTTTCAGAGGCAACGCATTGCCAGCGACAACAGCGGCACTGCCCGCAGCAGTCCCCCACTTGATAAACGTTCTTCGCTTGATGACAGACGACAGCGCACTATCGAGAAGTTTCTTCATTTATTTTACCGTTATCACTAAAACCGGAAACCAGCACACAAACAGGTAGTGTTACCCCTGACAAAATGCATCTCTGTACAAATAATGAACTGGTGAAATAGTGCTGATAATACGAGCTGGTCAACAAACAACCGATTGACCTGGATCAATTTTTTGCCGGGTTTGAGGCAATTACTGAAGAGGGTAGGAACTTATTCGAGCACGCTACAGAGCACGGCGCACCCTGTAATTGATCATGATTATTGAGGACAAAACTGCACTGCCACTTCGGTGACATGGCTGCGGCGGTACTTCCGCCGCTGTGCTTTGCATGGCACCTGCCCGGGCTGCCAGATTACGGGGAACCTTTCGATATTTTCGGTGTCTGAAGTTTGTGCTCATTTCACTCAGGCGGAGCCTTACTCCCGTGCAGTCCGATATACGATTTTAAATTCATTGAGACCCTTGATATGTCCATACCTCAGGCGGAAGCAAGCATTGGTTCGTCAGGATTTCATCCACCACCGACAGGCGGCAAGAAAGAGGAATACAATCCTGTTGCCGCATTCGGTCAGTTTGGCGGAATGATGGTTCGTGTTGTCAATGCGTTACAAGCTGCCGGTTCAGGCGATCAATACAGGCCAGTGAGTTTATTGTCACCCGGTGCCCAATATGCAATAGAAGCCAGGCGGCCGGATCAATTTGGCACCAGGCCAGACCAGGTCATTACGGTTCTGAAACCTGCGCCCGGTTGCCATATGCTCTGGGCTTATAAAAAAGATGTCTGTTCGAATCCCTCGGGGGAACCGTGCTGCAGGTTCACATACACCAAGAAAATTACCAGCTGGCATGTTTTGGAAGAGAAAATAGCAGAGAGTTACCACAGAAAGCACTCCCTGTTTAGCAAATCACCTTTAACCTCAGGACACCTTGGTGTAAATGGCTATTTACTGCACCAACCGTCTGAATGGATCATTAAAGAAGCAGGCAAATATCCGGAAATTCTCTGTCACATTAATTTTGACCGCATGCACTATGGCTATCTTCTGGACTTTACCAGGGAGTTTTCTTTTCGCCGTCTTGAAGAAGTCATGGGCAATATTCTGACGCTCGAGCAAAATAAAGGTAACGCGTCCGGTGATGAGTTCCGTGAGCCTGTAAAACTGTGCCTGTACAACAGTTATCAGGGGGTGTTGTCTCCCCCGGTGGAAATCAGCCGTACACAAGCGCTAATGCTGCGGCGAAACATCCGTGCCTTCTCTCAATATGTCAACTTCACTGGACAGGAACTCAGGCTTTACCAGTTATTGAGTCAGTCCGGTGGTGAACGATTTCTGCAGCTGCTGAAAAATATTCCGGAGCAGGTCAGCACGGTATCAGCCAGTGTCAAGGCACTTGGCACCGACATCAAAGCCATCCTGACAGCCATCGAGAACTGTGATTCAGCAACCTTCTTAAGCGAACTTCCAGCCCGGGTGGACGGGGTCAACAGCAAAGTGGGTTTACCGAATCTATTACTGGAAGCTTTGCTTGAGCAGACCCCGTTTCATAAACACTTTCCCTGGTTGTATTATGCTTTCGAGATACACGACAAGCAGTCTAGCTGGGACTACATTTTCGAGCAGGTTAAACCCACCTTTGCCGCACAAGCGGTCATCTGCCGGGAGTTATTAAATAACAAATTGTTTGTTCCCTATTTATTAGGGTACAAGGAATCAACACCTGTCCACTGTAATCCGCTGGTGTGTTGCCTGCTCATCGCTTACGGCGCAAGAATCTATCTCAATTATCAAACATCAACCCAGCCTGCAGATCATCTTGAAATATTAACATCTGCCAATCATTTTCTCCGGGCGAATCTGTTGACCGACGATGAAGCCAATACCATTCGTAACGAGGTGCTGTGGGAACTTCTTTGCAATGATGGGGACGGCCCCGTTACTAAACACTATATGATAGCTAATAGAGTATCGATCCTGAGGACAGCATTGCACGAGCATTTGAATCACCGGCAGCTGGATAGTTCAGAGCTACGTCAAAAGGCTGTTGGACTGCTTGGCGAGGAGTTTTATGATCGCTTTTTTACCAATGAACCGGTTTATGGGCATGCAGTTAAAGAATTTCTGGAAAATAGATTTTCAACCCGGCGATACAGTGATGAACAGTTACGTGAGCATTTAAAGAGTACAGCGACGCTCAATCGAACCATTGATCAAAGGCTGAGTATTTTTCTGGGGGAATATTACACTTGTAAGCCTGCCGTTGTGGTCCGGCGAAAGGAACAAGGAGAATGCCAGCCGGACTGGCTGGTGAATTTTCTGGCATCACCGCCAACCTTTGAGGGCATGGAAATCCTGCCTGATGGCCGCTATAAGTCAATTACCCTGAAAGTCGGTCAGTATTATTACCAGTCTCCCCATCCCAACAGGGCACAAACCATCCTGGCGAAGGGCATAAAACCCTATTACCGCAAATGGCACGGACTGGATCACGCCCTGCGCGCACAGCTGGCCACCGAATTCCTCATCGATAGTAAGGTTTTGCCCGACTTTCATAAGCCATTCCGGGAATTACTGCTGAAGCATCCTGAGTTGCAAGAGTTACTACCCATTGCCGAACTCTACCACGATGCTGTCGCTGAAGATGAGCATAAAAATGTTGAAGAGCTGCGGGCAGCAGAACTGTTTCAGCGTGATATGACCAGGTTGCAACAGTACCCCGGGCAGCTGGTTACCCTGGTGGCCAGCGCCCTGAGAAACAAAAACTGCAAAATGATGGATGCTGAAAATCCGTCGTTTACTCCTGACCACCAATGCACAGAGGAAGAGTTACTGCTGCGTCAGGTGCTGCGCTTTGGGGATACTGTGGATATCCTGCGGGTCAAACCACCACGGGAGGACTTTCCGACGATCAGGCTGACACCGGACTCAGCAGAAATTGACACCAGTGAAATGATCCATGATGGCTATTTTCAGCCAGAAAAGATTGAACTGCTGTCCGTGGTCAACAACCCGGACTTCACCCTGCTGATCCAGTCAGTCATGTTGAGCTTTCGGGATCTGGCCAGCATTACCGGGGGATGGCATCACCAGGTGCCCAATCCGTTCACCAGTCGATACCATCTCCCGGTTGATAACCATAAACGACGATTACTGATTGAGCAGGCACCGGACCCCTATCAGTGTTTGCGTGAGTGCCTGAACGATCTGGTCCGGTTCGCTATCGCTGAGAAAGCCGGTATTTCACCTTGCTTCACAAAACACCACCGGCGGAGTACAGATCACCAACCGCCTGGTTGCTGGGATCCGGATACCGGGTCCGGTGGCGCTTATCGACGCCTGCACAATGAAGGGGAACTTCGACAAGTCCGGTTACCCGAAGCAATGACCCTGGCAGAAAAGATGATCGTGGTGGCGAACCAACCCGGGCTGGAAAAACTTATGTCGGCTGACATCCGGGATGCCCTGGAAACTGAGACGATACGACTGCAGCAGAAGGCCATCCTGCCCTCTGTTGGTACCTTGGAACAATCTGAACTGGAGCAGATGCTCCGGCAGCCGGACTCTCCGGGTGCCCGACTGCTCAGTGAGCGCGGCTATTCTGTGAAGTCGAGCGTACATGACGGGAAAATTTTTTACCAAATGATGCCCAATTCCACACTTGCAAGGAACTTTTTGCTGCTGCCACCAGAGTATGATGACGAGGCTGATCCTGTTACCTTGCCTGAAAATAACCAAGGCAGGTACTGATCTGAGTTTGAAGCTTATGATGACTGAAGATGCACACAGGATACCCTGCTTGGCAGCCAGTTCGTTTTTGCTCAGACAAGTTGCTATAGAGTGGCAATAGCCTTTGAAGGCTGGAATTGCCACACGATTAAAGAAATACGTTTAATTAGAAAGAGCATTTTCTATTGAAGTAGTAAATTTCTCCATTGAATGGAAATAACTGGCATGCCTAACAATGTGAGATGACCTGGGCCTTCCGGCTTTTAACTTTTCACTAACTACCTGGAGGAATGCTTTATTTGTATCTTCTGAATAATGGCCATACTCAGCATTTGAATGAACTTCTGTTCTGCATTCATCGCAAGGAGGTGACGCCTCAGGCAGTCCCCCTACATCCGAGTTGATTACATGCAGCCCCATAGAATGACATTCACCGGCAATCAAGCCTAAGGACTCAGCCAGAGAAGGAATAACGGCATAGTCCGCAACAGCCATTAAGAGTTGCTTATGCTCTTGATTTTTAGTAAGTAAAACGAGGTTATTTCTTGCTGCTTTTGTTTCCTGAATAGCTTGAATAAATGGATCTTTTTCTGTTCCGTTAGAAACAATAAAAAACAGGCAATCCAGTTTTTTTACCATATTCAGTACATGCTCTGTCCCTTTTTCAAAATGAGGCCTGCCCATAAAAAAAACAATTGGTAAGTTTTTAGTGACTGGGTTCACACATCCTTTGCTATTCAATGGTGGCTTTAAAGGCAATTTTCCAGCAAAGAAAAGGTCTCTGAGTTTTGATTTGATATTTTTTTCCGGAGTTCCTTCTAACCCGTATTTTTTGGCGGTAGCACCCAGGCTAAATTTTGATAAATCTGAGCAGCTTTTGATTGAGCGGATCGCCTTTTTGTGAATCCTCAAGAACTTTGATATGAGAGGATGTTTAAATGTCAGAAAAGATTGGGCATATTTCGATACTGTTAAAATTACATCAGCATGTTTAATTGCCCTCTCTCTTGCAGGTTTTTCATAATCCGGTAGCTTGCAGAACTTGCTCTCATCCATCTTCATATAGCTCTGGGTTGTATAAACAGGCTTTTTATTGGCCATACAGTCGCTAAAACCCGTATGGGGACTTAAGCAATGTACCCAGTTCACTTTTTTAACGTTTTCGAAGTGATTAACGTATTGAAGGGATCCTCCAAAAAAATGATCATGAATATATACATTTTTGCTTCCCATTGTTGGCAAAAGCACTTCGTTGACAAATTTTGCCGCTATCTGGTTAAACACACACATTTTTAGAGATATAGCACCAGCAAATTTCAACCTTTCATCAGAATCATTAATTCCTTGTTCTTTAAAGTAAAGATCCTCTGCCAAAGAGTCTTTGTATTCTTGCTCTATATTGTATGAATTAATATGCTTTTCAAAATACCTTTTCTGCCCCCCTGTTGGTTGGACTCTATAGACATCACATTCAGGCATATCACTGCATCTTTCAACCAATATTAATTCACCAGAAGAAAGCTGACAGCCAGCAGTGATTGATTTTTTTACATCTGTATCCTCTACGAAATCAAGCAGTGGAAGAACCATGATATTTCTACAACTACGCTCGTGAAATGCCTTACAAAAGGTGTTTACAAAAACGCCGTTACCGCCAACAGTGTACCGGTAACCTTCTGTAGAAATGTGTATGTGGTTTTGTTTAACTTTCTGATCATCATCTGGCAGGCATAAATTTGTAACTTGAGTTGATGAAATTGGCTTCATTTAACACTCACTAAATATGCAAGTTTTTATCATTAGGATTAAACAGTAGGTTATTCATTCGATAGTGATCAAATATTTTTATTACTCGACTCTCATACTTTAATGTACGAGTGTTTGATAATAAGGAAATGGTCATATAGTAATACAACAAACGTCGCTTTTATTTTCTTTCCCGCTACGCCATTATAGCTTTTCAACGTTCCTACTTAAAAAATTATATTTATCCGAGTTTGACTCTGTAGACGAACCAGACCAGACCAGACGACCATATCAGTCAAACAGGCCCAGCGGGAGCAGGCAGACCAGTACCGGGAACAAGCCAACGGTTCCCTGAGCCAGCACCGTACAAGAGGCGGTATTTATTCAATAGTCCTTTTAATGTATTTTGTCGTCTAATATTCAATCCTGTGTCAATTTCTCGATGAAACACCTCCTGATAACGTTTCTGGCACTCTTGAGCACCTCTGTAAATAGTGCAGAACTGGTAAAAAAGAGCAAGTCAGGCATCTGTCACGATATCTCTAGCTCCAGCTATGAGAGAACAAAAAAATATACTGCCTTCTACTCTCTCAATGATTGCCTCAGCTCCGGCGGCAGACTTCCTAAAGGATCAGGCTTAAAAAAGTCGAATGCGGCAACGTACCGCCAGAGTCCGGCAAAATATGACCGTTCATATTTTGGTGATTGGGCTGATGAAGACAGGGACTGTATGAACACTCGCCACGAGCTTCTGATGAAGCAGAGTACCAGCGCGATAGATACCGCCGGGAACCAGTGCGCAGTATATCGGGGCAGATGGCTTGATCCCTACACGGGAAAGACGTTTTATGAAGCTCGCCAGGTTGATATCGACCATTTAGTGCCTCTGAGATGGGCGTGGGATCGTGGGGCTGATCAATGGTCGAAGGCAAAAAGAGTGCAGTTTGCCAATGATGAAGTGAACCTTTTTGCCGTCCAGGCCAGTGTCAACCGCCAGAAAGGGGCATCAGGTGCCCTTGAGTGGTTACCACCTTCGAAGTCTTTCCACTGCCAGTATGTTGCCAGATTCACTCGCGTGGTAAAAAGCTATGGTCTTGTGCTGTCAGACTATGAGCAACAGAAGTTCAGGGAATTAGAAGAGCAGAAGTGCCGTGGATAACTTATACAATATATTTGTCGTTAATTCTCACCATCGCTTAACAACAGCCTGTGGGTAAGTCAGACTGCCCTACTGCGGTGGCAGCAAATTGGCCTAAAAATTCCTTTTTGTTCGGCAAATAGCCCCGCTATTCACCTCACAAAACGGAATTTTTATCCTCAATTTTCTGCCATCCTCGCTACGGGCGCTATTCTCGGACAGCCTCCTAGTGGGTAGGGAACGTGCTCCTGTAAACAGGTTGCCGTTTCCCCCCCTCCGAACCGTGCGTGCAGCTTTCACTGCACACGGCTCTCCATGCTGTTACGAGGACTGTACCTGTTGTCTGGCAGCTTGCCAGCATGCAGCAGGTCATGGCATTCAACACAGAGTACGAGAGTTTTGCGATTTCTCGCTATCATGAGTCTTTGCCATGTCTTTGTACCATCTTTAATGTCCTTCAGCTTGCGTACATGGTGTACTTCAAATTTCCCTTCAGTCTTGCCGCAATATTCACAGCGTTTTGCCAGCATTCTGGTAATTAGCTCTGTCCTACCACTGTATTTTGCAGTGGCCGGGAGCAAATCAGGTTTGGCTGGCAATGACTTTCTGAGATCTTTGAGCGTCCACAGTGGATAGAATCTGTCTGCGGCTTTTACTCCTCGCCGGTTGCCTGCTCGAAGCCTTCCACTGACCGTCTTCACACTACACTTGTGTTTCGAGGCCAATGTTTTGAGCATGCTTAACCTCTACAATTGCCGCAAGCTCCGTTTTCGCATTATTGGCCAGCGAATAATATTGCGAGAAGCCCCGCAATTCCGCATTCACCTGTAACACGATTTCCACGTCGCTTTGGCTTAACATCCGTGCCCGATGAATGGCTGTCTTGTTGGCATAGTTGCCATAGCCATTCTTGCGAGCGAAGCCACGCAGCTTTTCAGCTGGAACTCTTAGTGAGATGTGTTGCGCCATTGTTCGCTTCTTGAAGCGTTTGCCATCTCGCTTGACCCACCGTATTTTTGGTGTTGGTTTTGCGTCAATGTTATACCCAAGAAATTGACATCCCTCGGTCGGCGCATGCCTGATCCCAGACTTTTCTTCTGCTATTTCAAGCTTCAGATCGGTCTCAACGTGGCTTTTAAGCGCTGTAGATCGCATTAGCTTCCTGCCTTAAACCGATAAATCCCAGTAGAAAGTCATCTGCGTAGCGACAATATCTCAACCGACGATAACTGGGGTCATGCTGATCCGTTGATGAGGTTTTAAAAAGCAACTCCTGCTGAATCCTCACCTCTTGGTTTGCTCTCTTTATGGCCTCTTGATCACCATGCTGCCTGACACGTTCAAGTTCTTTCTCAGCCTTGGCTTTCTGACGCTTAATGCAGTTGTAATCCGGATTATCCCGCCGTTTCTTACCGCATGTAACTGAGGCTTGAAGCTCCTTGATGTAATCATCTAACTCGTTGAGATAAATGTTCGCAAGAATAGGTGAAATTATCCCACCTTGCGGTGTACCAGAGTAGGTTTTGTAGAATTGCCACTCTTCCATGTATCCGGCTTTTAACATCCGCTTGATTACAGAAATAAATCGCCTGTCATCAATGCGCTTCTCTATTATCGACACCAATTTCTGATGATCGATATTATCAAAGTACCCTTTAATGTCGAACTCGATGAACCACTTGGAGCCTGTCCAACTGGTTTGGATTTCTTTCAAAGCTGTGTGACAGGATCGTCCCGGTCTGAAACCATGGGAGTTGATACTGAATGTTGGTTCATAGACCACTTCCAGTAACATGCGCCACACTTCTTGAACGAGTTTATCCATACCCGATGGAACACCCAGAGGGCGTTGTTTCCCATTTGCTTTGGGTATGTAGACTCGTCTTGATGGTACTGGGAAGTATTCGTTGTTTTTCAAAAGACTGATCAGATGATCAATTCTTTCAATCGATTGCCCATCAAGGCTCACACCATCACTTCCCACAGCGGTTGCACCACTGTTGGCATAGATATTGGCGTATGCCTGCAACCAGAGGTCACGGCACTCTAGCGCCATTTTGAACAAGTCTCGACATCGGTACTTCCCATTTCGAGAACAAATCTCAAGTCCCTCTAATTTTCGTTGTGTTCTTCCGGAAAGCATATTCACTATCCATTACCGTCGAAAATTAAAGATCACACAACACTGCCCCCCTTCTCCCTTTCGGCTTTCACTCGCATCACTGCTTGCTTATACCGTCCGGATAGGCCGGATTGTTTACCGACTGCCAGTACCATTACAGCCTGACATTGGGTACTACGGAGACTCTGTCGCCATACAGGTCAAGACCAGCTTAGGCGATCCCATGTTTCCAGTGTATAAGAGATGCTATGCCCTTAGGTTCCCTGTCCGTCATTTATCCTGCTCTGATCTCAGGTGGCCCGACCCTGTTGGTCGAGATTTGCATTCGCAGACCCAGGCGTCACAGAGGTCTCTCAAAGGTCGGCGCAACTCAATAGCAATCATGGGCTGCGGGTGCGGTGAAACGCCATGACTAGGGTTTAAACGGTATGGTCTTAACCATAGGCACATTACCTTGACCGGCATCGTTCGGATTGCTCCCCTTTGCTCAGCCTTTTCTGTAGATGCTATGTTCAGCACTCCTTTTCAGGAATTCAGCCTGTTACCAGGCGTACCTAACTACAGTAGGTATGAGATATACCAGCAATCTCAGCCACGTTTGTGGCACTCCAATACACCGTTTACACGGCGCACGACACTCCCCGCCCTATCGCGCCCGAAGGGCAGGGAGTGTCAGACGGTTATTTTAATGGTTGGTCCCTTTTTACCTGAAATTTCTGTCAATTCGACAGTTATTACAGGGGCATGAGAGATAATCGAGTGCATCCCGGGCTGTTGTGTGATTATTCTTGAGCCAATGGAAAGTTGATGAATGGTATCATCGTTCCGAATCAAGTGATAACAGGACGTGCCAGCAGCTATTAATGCAAGACCTGAAGCACCTCCTGCTGCCGCGCTTCCCAAAGAGATGAGAGTACTTACCTCGATAGGTTTTGTACAACATGAACACAGCATGCCAAAAACACCACCTATCATTACACCTGACACACCACAAAGTTTGTAGTTAACGTGAGCGCCGGGAGGGCATAAGCAATCTTTAGTAGCAGTACATGAGCCTAAAACGTTCATATTTGTTACCTTTTTAGAGACTTATCAGAATATTTCACTTTTTGGACTTCATTTTTATTAAAAAGTTTCTGCAATTTCTTTTAAGCTGTAAATTAATTCCCCTACTCTGTAACCGTAATTCTGATACGAAAGTACTGCAATCACCGTAATACCAAGAGAAGGCCACAAAGTAATTGTTGCCAAAACCCGGGCAGTGAATCTTGAAAATCCAAGTCAATTCTGAAAGGCCAGCTTATTGCAGAGACCAGTAATGGCAATAGTGAGTTGCAAATTCAGGGTAAGGAAAGTATGAATACAGAAACGCTTATTGCACTCCAAAATAATTTTCACAGCGTAATCCTCAAAGGCTGTGAAAACGACAATTGCCTTCAGTTCAACCGTTTATTGCCTGCGGTTTTAACTGATAACCATCACCATCTTTTTTCCATTATATTCCTGCCTTTATCGATTTTACTGTGAGCTACGACAGCGATAATGAGTGCATACCTTCTGACATGGAATCCCAACTTATTCTCATTTGGAGAAGAAGACGATTCATCCTGCCAAATTGGTGATGAAATCACCTGGTCGTGCTACAGCCAACAACCCAAAATAAACGACATCGTCTATTTGATGCGCACCGGTCAAGAGCCCCGTGGTCTTGTTGCCAAAGGTGTAGTCACCAAAGTAAGCTTTGCTGAGCCTGATTTTCGTGATCCATCACAAATAAAACGCAAGATTCGCTTCCGTTTTGAAGCTGTGAGGCTGAATCACTCTGAAGGTGCCCTGTCTCTTTTAGTATTACAATCCGCACAGAAAAATTAGCAAAAGTGTTAAAACAACACTTCCTGGTGAATGTAGAAACGCGTGGGAACTGGAGTCAGGTTAACCTCAATGTTTTAAAGGCGACTGCACCGCTGTTTTCCGATGAATTGGATATCTACCAAAGAAATATTGCTTTTTGGAAGCTCTATCAAAAAGCCAGCAATTTCACCGCAGACGACCTGGAAGAAGCACCGGCCATTGCTGAATGTCAGCCCACTGATTATGTGAAAGCAGGGAACTATGAATAACGTGAAAAACGGAACAAATACTATTCTCTACGGCCCTCCCGGAACCGGCAAAACTTACCATGTAATAGAAAAGGCCGTTAAAACTGCCCAGGCAGAGTTCAACGATTGTCAGGATCGTGATCAACTGAAAGCAGAGTACGATGCTCTGTTAAAGGCTAAATGAAAATCTGGAAAGGGGCTACCCGGTAGCTATTGAACATCTCTGGAATGAGTATCAGGGGGTTAACCATGAACGAATTTATAACCCTTCATATGTCAAAGCGATTCTGAGCCACCTGGTTGAAGAGTACGATGTACCTGTTTTCGATGAGTCGATTACCGTATCCAGCCCTGAGCCGTTCGTACTGATCATCGACGAAATCAACCGTGGTAATATCTCTAAAATTTTTGGCGAACTGATTACCCTGATTGAGCCTTCCAAACGGGCGGGGCAGAAAGAGGCTTTATCGGTACAGCTCCCCTACTCAGGCGACACATTTACGGTTCCGGCAAACCTGCATATCATCGGCACCATGAATACAGCAGACCGTTCTCTGGCTACGATGGATACTGCCCTACGTCGTCGTTTTGATTTTATTGAAATGATGCCCGATTACCAACAGCTGGATGCCATGACGGTGAAAGGCATTAACATAGGAGCCCTGTTGCGCACGCTGAATGATCGTATCGAGTATCTCTAAGACCGTGAGCACACACTTGGCCACGCTTTCTTTATGCCTATCGCTGAAAGAGAGAGTGAAGATGACAAGTTTGATGAATTGGGTTCCATATTCAAAAAGAAAATTCTGCCTCTGCTACAGGAGTATTTCTTTGAGGACTGGGGCAAGATTCGCCTGATACTGGGAGATAACCGGAAAGGTGAGGCTGCGCTGCAATTTGTGACAAAACAGGAAAGCGATGTCCGCTATCTCTTTGGTGATGACTTTCCTTCTGACGAGTTATCAGACGACCGCGAAGTGTATGCCATTAATGACGACGCCTTCGCCAACCCGGATGCTTATTTAAGAGTAATCAGTCAGTGAGAAACCGATGAACAATACTATTTCGGTTTTTGAACACGACTTTCTCAGCACCCGGATTGAAAGCGATCGCTGTCGTCGAATAAGCAAGGCTTCCTTTGATCCGGCAAGACTTTGCAATGGCGCAGCCGGGGAATGGATCATTATCAAAGCCCGTTATCCTGGGCCAGATTGATTCTAGCCACTGACTGTATCCGGGAAAACCCGGGCTTTCTCACTACTGTTCCCCATGGAATCGGTATTTGAAGCCTATGTTGTCCGCATACTAAAGCAGCAACTCCCTGCCTCACTCCATCTCAGGGAACAGGCAAGTTCCAAGGTTCACTTCAACAGTGATCCCCGGTTGCGGCTGAAGCCAGACCTGTTGATTGAGCAGGATGGCAAACCATTGATGGTACTGGACACCAAGTGGAAACTGCTGGATAGCAACAAAGAAAACAGTACGGATAAGTTTGCCTTGTCACAGGGGGACTTCTACCAGATGTTTGCCTATGGCAGGAACTCATTCGCTTCAACAGGATAATCTGGCGAAATCTCAAGAGCACATCTATTGGTGTGAAAAGTTAAAAAGACTGGAAATGGCTGACTTACTTCGTTCAAACCCGATCCCGGAACCGTTGATATCATACCGATATTAACACCCGAAGATCTGGCGAATGAGGGAAAACAAATGAAACACTGCGTGGCCAGCTATACCCGCCGGGTGCAAGAGGGACAATATTTTGTCTACCACATGCATTCTCCACAGCCCCTGACCATTGGTGTCAACATCAGAAATGGTGTCATTACCGGCCATGATCAGATCAAGGGTGTCAGAAATCATACGCCTGAAAAGGGTGCTTATGACATTGTCATGTCTTGGTTAAGGCGAGTGCTGAATGATAGAGCGTCCTGGGAGCCTGGCCTGAAGGTGCCATTGGCATTATTGACGGCAGGTTCCAACACATTTTCTACCTGGACAATTACCTGATGAAACACCTCCTGATAGTGAGATTGTCGTAAATTCCTGAACAACACTCTCCGAAGGTCTGTTCCCATGCGCACCCACAGGGCATAAAAGCCGACTTGAGTCCGTCACCGCCATACTCTGTAAAACTCAGAGATCATGGTGGTTAGTTCGGGTGTGCATGGTGCAGGCAATTGCCGGGGGCATTACACGGCTATTTTATCAACTGGTTCCTTTTCATCCGGAGTTTCTGTCCATTCGACAGTTAATACAGGAGCCTGAGTGATAATCGAGGACATCCCGGGCTGTTTTGTGATCACTCTGGAGTCTATGGGAGGTGGACAAGAAGTACAATCAGGAACTAAGTTGACACAGGCCACGTATGTAGCCACATATGAAAGGCCTGAAATAACTCCTACTGTCCCGCATCCCAAACTGCTGAAAACAGCTACGCGGAGAGGTTCTTTCGTCACAAGCAGACCACCCAAATAACCTAACGCTCCACCTGCAACAGCACCAAACTTGTATGCACCGTGAGTGTCTGGGTGGCATAAGGAATCCTTAATAGCAGCACATTGGCCTAAAGAGTTCATATTTTTTTACCTTTTTAGAAATTTATCAGGATGTTTCACTGTTTAGACTTCATTTTTTCTAAAAAGTTTCTGCAAATTATCTTAATCTGTAAATTAATTCCCTACGCTGTAACCGTAATTAATATACGATAGTACTACAAGCATCGCAATACCACGAAGAGGCTGCCAGTATGTCATCAGATTCACTCTCGTGGCCTGGAGGCTGTCGGATTAAGAGCAACAGAAGCTCGGGGAATTAAAAGAGCAGGCCGCGGATAATTCATGCTAATTATCTGTCTGCTTAGCTGCCTGTAGGTAAATGAGATTGTCGTAAAACCCTGAACAACACTTCACGAAGGTCGGTTCCCATGCGCACCCGCAGGGGATAACAGCCGACTCGGGTCACCACCGCCATACCCCATGAAACTCAGAGATCATGGTGCATGGTGCTGGAATTCCCGGGGGTGGGGGTCATAACACGGTTTCGTTATTGGTTGATCCAACTTCACCTTGAATTTCTGTCGGTACGACAGTTACTTCAGGAGCATGAGAGATAATCAAGGGCGAACCGGGCTGTTGTGTGATCACCTTGGGTTCAATGGAAGATTGGTGAGCGATTTTACGTTGTGCTACTTGGCAACAGGTAACGACTCCACTCACTGCAGCAAGGCCTGTAGCACCTCCTGCTACCGCGCCCCCAGAAGCGCCGAGACAAAAATAAGCGAAAGTTTTTGACACCTTAGCACAGGTACAAAACCCACCAAGAATATAACCTTCCGTTGCACATACTATGACAGCCAATTTGTAGGGATCTTCAGTCCCGGGGGGACAGAAAAAACTTTTAGCAGTTGAGCATGATACATCCATAAAAATTACTTCTATCAAAGTTTATCGGAATATTTCACTTTAATAGACTTCATTTTTACTAAAAAGTTTCAACAACTGTTTTTAAGGTGTAAATTAATTGTCTACCCTGCTCCACAAAAATAATACGAAAGTATTAAATTAACCAAAACACCAAGAAAAGACGAAAAAGTAAATATTGCAAAAGCCTTGTGATTTTCGTGATTTTGTTACGTTAGTTCCAAAAAATAGCCCCTGTTTCTTCCAGTAAATATGGGTGTCTTCTTCCTGACTATTCTGGGCTGCTATGACCACGGCCTGATCAGGCGAAGCTGGTAACAGTTGTTGTGCGTTCACGCGTCCGGAGTTTTTGAAGAGTTCCTCCTTTCATTTATGAAGGAGGAACTTTGTACTTATTTACATGCCACTGGCAAACATATGCAGGTCATAGAAGAAGATACGACCACACAGTTCCGCCGTGAGCACCAGGACGGTACTCACCCCTGCCAGACCTGCCGCTGTGTTATTACCACGAGTGGCAGCCATCACCCAAACGCCCAGACCGGCAAACAGCAGACCGAGACGGGCCAGCATCAGACGACCGTGGTAGTCAAACAGACCCAGCGGGTTAGCAGGCAGGTCAACCTGACCCAGCCAGAACAGGTACAGCGGGTAACCCACCAGCACCAGACCCAACGCGATAAAGCCCAGGGTGGCCAGCGCACGATCAGCGTTTTTCTGGAAAGCACCCAAAGAGGCCGACTGACTTCTCAGCATCAGCGCCGCTGCCGGGATACCCACCACAAAAGCGGTCATAACAAACTGGAAGATGGTCCAGCCGCTGTTCCAGGCAGGCACTGTGGCCAGGGTGTACACATTGGCAATGGCCAGCAGTAACAGCACGCCCAATACCATGGCTCCCGCCAGAACCAGCTTCTGCAACTTGGCCAGAATACCGAAGTGCACCATGGCCACATAAGTGAAAACAGCACCACCAAACAGCGCAGTAGTGATGATCTCAACACTCAGTGCCGACAGGTGCCCCAGACCAAAGATCACGTTTATGGCACGCAATGGCTGACCCAGGTGAGTCATGGCCGCAGCGCCGGAGATACCCAGCAGCACCAGAACCACCATCAGCAGTTTATTCAACAACTGCTGACGGTGGGTATCACTGTTCGCCATCAGCAGGCAGGCCAGTACCAGGAACAGGCCAACGGTGCCCTGTGCCAGCACCGTAAAAAATACCAGTGGCAACTCATGCATGGTTATACCTCCCGAGTGTTCATAATGCGTCCGGTCTTGTCGCCGGAAGGTTTGGCATGACGGCTCGCCTTTATTACCAGCGATGGCTCAGTCAGAGAAGAGTCCGGCAGTGGCGCGATATCCGCTTCCGTGCCGTATTTGGCACGCAGTTCTTCGATCGGACCAAAATCCAGGGCACGCAGCGGGCAGGATTCGATACAGATCGGCTGCTTGCCCTGCTCAACCCGGTCGAAACAGCCATCACACTTGGTCATGACTTTCTTCTCGGCATCAAACTGCGGTGCGCCGTAGGGGCAGGCCATTTCACAGTAACGGCAGCCAACACAGACGTCGGCGTTAACCACCACCAGGCCGTCCTGGTCACGCTTATGCATGGCACCGGTTGGGCAAGCCTTGGTACAGGCTGGCTTGGCACAGTGGTTACAGCTGATGGAGGTGTAGTAGGCAAACACGTCCTGGGCATAGGTGCCGTCTTCGTTCTGAAGCCAGCTACCACCGCCGTATTCATAAACCCGGCGCCAGTTCACGCCAACTTTCAGGTCATTCTCATCTTTGCACGACAGTTGACAGGTTTTGCAGCCCGTACACTTGGCCGTGTCGACGTAAAATCCCAGTTGTTTTATTGAGGGTTGTTTCATCGAACTTTAATTCCTGTCCTGTTATGCCCTGGCAATGTTAACCAGGTTGCTGTGCTGGGGATTGCCCTTGGCCAGTGGCGATGGGCGCTGGGTGGTCAGCGTATTCATACACGCGCCCCGGTCCACGCCACTGCGGTCTGGTGCGTACCAGCTGCCCTGCCCCATGGCGACCACGCCGGGCATAATGCGCTCAGTCACTTTCGCAGCAACACGGATCTCGCCACGGTCATTCCAGACCTTCAGCATGTCACCGTCTTTTATCTTGCGCTTGTGAGCATCAACCGGGTTGATCCACACTTCCTGCCGGTTGGTTTCCCGCAGCACATCGACGTTGCCATAAGTGGAGTGAGTACGGGCTTTAAAGTGGAAACCAAACATTTGCAGCGGATACTGTTCAGCGTGGTCTGCCTCATGCCCTTCCCAGGAAGAAACGTATTCAGGCAGTGCCCGAATAATATCGCTGTCCCCCAGCGTCCAGCTGGAGGCAATATTCGCCAGGCGTTCTGAATAAATCTCAATTTTACCGGAGGGTGTATCCAGTGGATGCTTTTCGGGGTTTTCCCGGAACTCACGGAATTGAACATGAGGTTCACCGGGATTCTTCTGCTTGACAATGCCCTGCTCACGGAAAGTCTCAAAGTCCAAATCCACCAGTGTCGGGTTCATTTTCCGGGATTCTGCATAAATATGACGCAGCCAGGCTTCCTGGTCCCGACCTTCGGTGAACTGTGCTTCTACCCCAAGACGTTTGGCAATTCCGGTACACATGTCATAGACAGAACGGCATTCATACAACGGCTCAACCGCAGTATCACAGAAAATGGTGTAACCCATATTTCCGCAGTACCCGTTAGGGGCGAAATCCGGTTGTTCAGCCGCGGTCAAATCGGGCAGCAGAATATCCGCATAGCGTGCACTGGGCGTCATGTGGTTGTCGATCACCACAATCATTTCACACTGGCTGTCATCCTGGAGAATGTCATGGGTGCGATTGGTGTCCGCATGCTGGTTGATGATGCAGTTACCGGCATAGTTCCAGATAAATTTGATGGGCTGAGTCAACTTTTCTGCACCACGAATACCCGCAGTCAACGCGGTCATTTCATCATGACGGTAAATGGCATCCGTCCAGAGGAACATGGGAATGGACGTTGATACCGGGTTGGTCAGTGTCGGAAAGACCGCAAAGGGCATGGAGTAGCTGCTTTCACGGGCACCAGTACCACCACCGGGAATACCCACATTACCGGTCATTACCGCCAGCATACAGATAGCCCGACTGGCCTGCTCACCATTGGCGGTGCGTTGAAGTCCCCAGCCCTGCATAATATTGCAGGGTTTGGTCATGGCAATTTCACGGGCCAGACGGATGATGGTGTCTGCCGGGACACCGGTTATTTTTGCCGCCCATTGCGGGGTCTTTTCAACACCATCATCGCCTTTGCCCAGAATATAGGATTTCCAGGAAGCGCCTTTCGGTGCGCTGGCAGGCAGTGAGTTTTCATCGTAGCCGATGGTGTACTTGCCCAGGAATTCATTATCCACCAGGTTTTCGCTAATCATCACCCACGCCATACCGGCTACCATTGCGGCATCGGTACCCGGTCGCAGAGGAACCCACTCATCATTGGCACCCAGGACCGTATCGGTCATGCGCGGATCAAAGGTGATCATACGTGCATTACTGCGTTGCCGGGCTTCGGTCAGATGATAAACAATACCGCCGCCACTCATCCGGGTTTCCGCCGGGTTGTTGCCAAAATTGACCACCAGCCTGGTATTCACAACATCTGACGTACAGTTATTATCTACCCAGCTGCCGCCGTACAAATACGGTAAACTCACGGCAATCTGGGCCGTACTGTAATCACCATAGTGGTTAAGATAACCGCCCCAGCAGTTCATCAGACGGGCGATCGGTGTGGCGGCTGGTGGCCAGGATTTGGAAACCGTGCCTCCCAGCGTACCAGTACAATAGTTGAGATAGATGGCTTCATTGCCATACTCTTTTTTGATGCGCTTCAGGTTATCAGCGATGGTGTCAAACGCTTCATCCCAGCTGATGCGCTCAAATCGACCTTCACCACGCTTACCGACACGCTTCATTGGGTATTTCAGACGGTCAGGGTTGTAGACGCGCTTGCGGAAGGAACGACCACGGAGACAGGCCCGAACCTGGTGGTCACCATAGATATCGTCACCGGTGTTATCGGTTTCGGTATGGATGATCACACCGTCTTTTACCTGATGACGCAGTGCACAGCGGGAGCCGCAGTTGACCGTACAGGCAGACCACACTGACTTGATCTCTTCAACCGCAGGTTTGGCCTCTGTCGCAGAAGCTTTCACAGGTAGTGTGCGCGCAGCAACGACTGCCGCACCGCCCGCAGCGGTTCCCCACTTCATAAACGTTCTTCGCTTCACCGTGGAAGCAAGCACTTTATCCACAATTTCTTTCATTGATATCGCCACCCCATCATAAATACTGGTCGTGATCACAGATTGCTCAGACAATTATCAGATTCTGCTTTCCCTGCAGACATAAAGGTGTGAACAAAAAGTGCCGCCAACCAAATGGTGGGCATTATAATTGGACAGTAATTAACCGGCAGATGACCTGAATCAAGACCATGTGATTTAAAGTACAACTACGTACTAACTCAGGAAAACTACATATTTCAGACAGCAATAAAAAAGCCCCATGGCCAAAACCAGGGGGCTTTCAGAAAGACGATCGTCTGCGATCAGGCAGTCAAACTTCTTACGTCTTCTACTGAATCCAGAGTCAGCGCTTCACGGGCCAGGCTCTGGCAGTGCTTATAGTTCAGACTGCGAACACGGGCCTTAACCACCGGGATTGCCGGGACACTGATGGACAGTTCCTGAACGCCCAGGCCGACCAGGATAGGCACCGCATTCGGGTCACTGGCCAGGCTGCCACAGATACCCGTCCACTTGCCTTCTTTGTTGGCTGCTTTCACCGTCATATCGATCAGGCGCAATACTGCCGGGTGAAGACCATCGACCCGTGCCGCCAGTTTTGGATGACCACGGTCAACAGCCAGGGTGTACTGGGTCAGGTCATTGGTACCGATGGAGAAGAAGTCCACTTCTTTAGCAAAATGATCGGCCAGCAGCGCAGCGGACGGCACCTCAATCATAATACCCACTTCAACGGTGACGCCTGTCGTTTCCTGCTCTTCCAGCACCAGTTTTTTCACGGCACGGAATTCATCCAGGGAGCTGATCATCGGGAACATGATACGGGCATGACCGGCATGAGCCGCCTTCAGGATCGCACGAACCTGCTTGCGCAGCATGGTCGGACGGTTAATACCGATACGCACGCCACGTTCACCCAGAAACGGGTTCTCCTCTCTTGGCAGGGGCAGATAAGCCAGAGGCTTGTCACCACCGACGTCCAGAGTACGGATAATGACCGGGCGGTCTTTACCCATAGCGTCCAGAATACCTTCGTAGGCTTTTATCTGCTCATCCATGGTGGGTTCGGTTGCACGTTCCATATAGAGGAACTCGGAACGCAGCAGACCTACCGCTTCAGCACCCATTTTGACCGCTTTTTCCGCATCGTCCTGGTTGGCGATATTGGCAGCGATCTCAACATGATGGCCATCCAGAGTCACCGCAGGCTGGTCCGCCACTTGCAGCGCCGCAGCATGTTCCGCCGCCGCACGTTCCTGGCGGGCAACGGTTCTGTCGATCTCTTCCTGAGTAGGATTAACCAGCATGTAACCCTTGTTGGTGTTCAGGATAACATCGGTACCGTTCTCATACTGACGAACACTGCCCGGTACGTTGACCAGGTAAGGAATACCCAGGGAACCGGCCAGAATCGCCGCATGGGAAGTCGCGCCGCCGTGCAGGGTCACGATACCAATCACGCGCTGGCGATCGAGAGTCACCACTTCAGAAGGCGTAATGTCTTCCAGACAGAGAATGGTGTTTTCCGGCAGCTGATCGGTGCCGCCTTCAACGCCCATCAGGTAACGCAGAACCCGAAGACCAACGTCTTCTACATCGATGGCCCGGGCCGCCAGCAGCGGGTTATCCAGCTTGCGCATTTCATCCGCTTCGGCCAGAAAACTTCGGTGCCATGCCCACATGGCGCTCTTGCCTGCTTCAATCAGTTCACGGGCACGATCACTGATCGCCGGGTCGTCCAGTAACTGCTGATGGGCAACAAATACTTCCGCATGACCACCCACATGATCCGCTTCCATTTTAGTCACCAGCTGCTGCAGGGACTCCCGGGCTTTCTGGATACCGTAGCCAAGCTGACCCAGTTCATCGCTGACACCAACACCCTCTTCCGGGTAGCTGGGCAGTTCATGAACCAGATGGTGCAGCTTGCCAATGGCCATACCCGGTGCCGCTTTAACGCCGGGTAAACGACCATCGGAGCCTTCTACCGGTCCAAGCAGTGGCGCTTCTTCTTCCATGGCTTCATCAGCGCCCGGCAGCACGTCGGCCACGGCTTCACCCAAACCACTGCGGAAACCATCCAGAATGGCTGCCATCGCTTCTTTGGCATCAGGGCCGGTGACGGTGATTTGCAGGTTAGAACCCAGCACCGTCTGCAGCCCCATCAGAGCAGTCAGACTGTTGGCCTTGCACTCTTTGCCAGTGTCTTTGTTCAGAATCATCACATCAGAATTGAAGCCTTTGATAATCTGAATCAGAGTGGCAGAAGGGCGGGCATGAAGACCCAATGGGTTCATCAACACAAAATCGTCTGTCAGGGTAATGCTGTCCTGGCGGCTGTATTTGCTCTCGGTGGACATCTCCTTTTCAGGCTCAGCCCCAATGGCAAATACGGTATCCTGCCCCGCTGTTACTTCGGTACGGGGATTTACCACCACACCGGTTTCCCCGGTGGTGATCATAATCGCGGTCTGCAGGCTGGCCGCCCTGGCTCCGACAAACTCGGGATCAAACGACAACAGCTGCTGACCAACAGACACTTTGTCGCCTATTTTAACGTTGGTCTCAAAGCCTTCACCACGCAGAACAACCGTATCGATGCCCACATGGATCAACACTTCCACACCGGAATCTGTCTTGATCGCCACGGCATGTCTGGCGTCATGGAGCTGGCTGATGGTACCGGCGCACGGTGCCAGTACCACAGAGTCCGTTGGGTTGATCACAATACCGTCACCGATCAGTCGACCAGCAAATACCGGGTCAGTGGATTCCTCGATGGATAACAGCATTCCGGACAAAGGCGCAACCAGTGACAGTTGGCAAGGTTTGCCCTCTTTTTTGACATCTTGATGGGAGAGCGTCATGCAGAAACCTCAACATTGGCAAGATCATCCGTCACCGGGATCTTTTTCATTTCATCAGCAATTATTTCAGCCTGGGGACCGACGACGATTTGCAGGTTCTTGTCACCCACACGAACCACCGCCGCTGCCCCCAGCGCCTTAATACGGTCATCACTGACGCTGGCAGTATCTTTCAGCGTCAGACGCAGGCGTGTGACGCAGGCATCAATCTGAGTCACGTTCTGGTGGCCACCCAGCACTTTCAGGCACTGACGGGCGAACAGAGCAGTATCTTTTTTCACTGTCTCCTGAGAAACAGCCGCCGCTACTTGCTGAGTCTGACCTGGCGACTGGGTAGCACTCAGATCTTCAGTAGCCGCACTTTTCTTCACCTTACCGGCAAAGGGCTGCATCAGCGCCTTACCGAGTTTCTGCAAGTAACCAAAAATGTTCATGACTGATCAACCATTTAATTCTTTACAGTGAGAGTATGTCTCGTTCAGTGTGGCGCGGAATTTTACTGATTTATTTTTCCAAGAAAAATAAAAAAGCAAATACATTGACTCAGATCATTACTTAAAGACATTTTCTACCCGTTGAGCACATTGCCAACCGCCTTTATTTTTCATTAAAAAATAAATAAGCTATGACAACACCCCCTGAGCAGGTTAGAGAAGCCTGGAGTTCACGACATGCGCTTTATACCTCTGAAAAACAAGCCAGCCGTTGGTCGTTGGGCTGCTCGATACATTGTCAGCCGGATCAAGGCATTTAATCCGACCCCTGAACGCCCCTTTGTTCTCGGCCTGCCAACCGGCGGCACACCCATCCCGACGTATCAGGAACTGGTTCGCCTGCACAGGGAAGGAGAAATCAGCTTTGCCCATGTTGTTACCTTCAACATGGACGAATACGTTGGCCTGCCTGCCGATCACCCGGAATGTTACCGAATGTTCATGCGCCGCCACTTCTTTGATCATGTGGATATCCCGGCAGCAAACATTAACTTTCTGGACGGTAACGCAGAAAATCTGGAAGCCGAATGCCTGCGTTATGAAACAGCGATTAAACATTGTGGCGGCATTGAGCTGTTTATGGGTGGTGTCGGACACGATGGGCACATCGCATTTAATGAACCCGGTTCTTCACTATCCTCCCGTACCCGCCTGAAGACGCTGACCACGGAAACCCGTGAAGCCAACGCGCGCTTCTTTGATCAGGACATCAGCCAGGTACCAAAACTGGCACTTACCGTGGGTGTCGGAACGGTTCTGGACTCCCGTGAGCTGATGATTCTGGCCACGGGTTCTGATAAATCCCGTGCGGTTCAGGCCACGGTTGAAGGATCAGTCAACCATATGTGGACAATCTCAGCCCTGCAGCTTCATCCAAAAGCGACGATGATCTGTGATGACCCTGCCACCCTGGATCTGAAAGTTCGCACTCTGCGCTACTTCCAGGATATTGAGTCTGAAAACATCAGGGACTTTTGATATGTCTGCGGATCTGGTCATCAGCCCGGAAAAGAGTTACGCGCTGGTTAATTTCAAACCGTTAACCGGTGACCCGGAACAGTCGTCGTTTGATACCATCATTATAGAGAATGGCCGAATTTCGGCCATTGGCAAGGCGGAGGATATTGCCGGTGGTCATCAGGGTGCTGATAGCCTGAAAAAAGTAGACATCGGCGGTCTTACGTTAAGCCCTGGTTTTATCGACCTGCAATTAAACGGCTGTGGTGGTGTTCTTTTTCACAGTGATATCGCCATCGATACGCTGGATATCATGCACAAGAACAACCTCCGCTCAGGTTGTACGGCATTTCTGCCTACGCTGATTACCAGCAGTGATGAGGATATGCGACAAGCGGTCAAGGTCACCCGTGAATACATGGCCAGGCATCCGGATCGTGTACCCGGCGTCCATCTGGAAGGCCCTTATCTGAACCCTCAGCGCAAAGGCATTCATGATCCGGACGTCATACGTGCGCCCTCCTGCGCAATGATCGATTTTTTCTGTGACAATGCAGACGTCATTGCCATGGTGACACTGGCACCGGAAGTCTGCCCTGAAGGCACCATTGAAACGCTGAGTAAAGCGGGCATTGTTGTGTCCATCGGCCACACCAATGCCACCTGTGCACAGGCTAAAGCGGCAGAACAGGCGGGGGCAACCTTTGCCACTCATCTGCATAACGCCATGAGCCCCCTGGGCAGCCGCGAGCCTGGTGTGGTAGGTGCCGTCTTTGACAGCCATGCTATGGGTGCCGGTATCATTGCTGACGGTCTTCACCTGTCCTGGGAAAACCTGCGCATCGCCCATCGTCTGATGCAGGACCGTCTGGTGCTGGTGACCGATGCAACCACGCCGACCGGTACGGATATGGCCACCTTTGTCTTCGCCGGACAAACCATCTATCACCAGGATGGCAAGTGCTCCAATGCAGATGGCACCCTGGCAGGCTCCGCACTCACCATGATTGCTGCGGTCGCCAATAGCATTCGGGCAGGGATTGAGCCTCAGGCAGTGATTCGCATGGCTACCGTCAATGCAGCAAAAGCCATTCATATTGAAAGTCAGATGGGCAGCATTGCGGTTGGGCAGTTTGCCAACCTTGCCATTTTCGATGACAACTTTACCCTGCAGGGTACGGTGAGCGGTGGTGAGCTGAAACTACAAAAATGACGACAGTAATTGCTAATCTGGACTTTGTAAAAGAGCGGAACATTTCTGCTGTTTACCAAGCGATTGTTGATCATGGCTCCATCTCGAGAATCCAGATAGCCAGACAATGTCGTCTGGCTGCCGGTAGCGTGACCCGTATCACCCGACAACTGATGGAAGCAGGCCTGATTGTTGAACAGGAACAGCAGACCTCTGAACGGGGGCGTCGGGCCACATCGCTGGCTCCCCGGCAGGGCCAGATCCAGATTCTTGCGGCAAGGGCAGGCAGAACCAAACTCCACCTGGGGTTGTGTGACCTGTCAGGCAAGCTGCTGGCTGAGTACTCAGAGCCAATTCAGCCTTTGAATCAGGTTGAATTTACCAAACAGCTGATTGCCTCACTGAGAAAATTCCTCAAAACCCATAAGAAGTATATTCGTTGTCTGGCCGGTGTTGGCATCACAACGCCCGGGCTGGTCAATTCAGCCAAAGGGATTATTACTTTCATGCCCCACCTTTCGGTCAGCAATCTCCCTTTGGCAGAGCAGGTGTCTGACGCATTGGGGATTCCCTGCTTTATCAACAACTTTATTTCGTCCATGGCGCTGGCCGAGCACCACTTTGGTGTCAGCCGTGGATTTAGAAACAGCCTCTTTGTCAGCGTCCATAACGGGGTGGGAGCCGGTATGATTCTGGACGATAAGCTCTATGAAGGCAGCACCCTGGCCGTTGGCGAGATTGGCCATATTCAGATCGATCCGCTGGGAGAACGGTGTTACTGCGGTAACTTTGGCTGCCTGGAAACCCTGGTCTGTAATCCGGCCATAGAAAAGCGCTGTCATAAGCTGCTGGCGTCGGGTGTTCCCAGTCTGTTAAATAAGAGCCAGACAAAAAAGGCGGATATCCTGGCAATCTGTCATGCCGCGAACGAGGGCGATCAGCTGGCAAATGATCTACTGAAAGAAGCCGCCGGTAACCTTGGCAGGGCAATAGCCATGAGTGTCAACCTGCTGCGACCGGACACGGTGGTGCTTGCCGGTGAGATCTGTGCCGCCGCCACGATTATCCACCCGGTGATCAAACATTGTCTGAAAACGCAGACGGTTTCAATCAATGAAAACCTTGAAACCAGCGTCGTTTACTCAACGCTTTATGACAGCCCATGGTATGGCGGGTTTACCCTGGTAAGAAGGGCGCTTCTGGAAGAGGGGCTGCTATTGAAACTTATCCAGTAAGAAAGCGGGGAAGGGAGATATTGTTACTGTGAGCCAGGCTCGATTTTGCGATGCTATCAGGAAAAAAGCTGGCTGTTAAAGCCAGCAGTCAGTGCATCGAAAGGAACAGTCGTTGGCCATGAGGGCCCCAGCGAAGCCGTGAGGCCTAGGGCTTTGGGCTTTGGGCTTCCATAATTAAACATCTGTCGTTAATTTGGATCATTCAGCAATTCCATTTTCAAATAATCGAACTTATTTAGTAGGTTGTTGTCATAAACTAACGGAGGATATTGCAATGCAACCTATACAAGGCGCTTCATCAGCGGCAGTTACATCGCCGCAGGAACAAACCAACTCTTCAACATCAAATTCAGGTGCCTCACTTGACCCTCACAAAGTCTCCATTGCAGGACTCGATAAAGCAATTGTATTAATGCTGGTTTATAGCAATCGAAATGGCTAAAAGAATAATGAATTCAGCTGAATAGCAATTTGATAAAAACTCCAATAACTAATAAACCAGCTACTGACCATGCGAATAGTTGCCAACGATCTTCATCCATGTCATCAGGTTATAGTTATGAATACGATCCAGAGTGTTCCTTCCAGCTCCCATCCACAGCCTGTTGAGGCGCTGCCTTTGCAGGTTCTGGCGGCACCGGATACCGGGATAAGCGATGGTGATGACCGCTCTAATCCGTTGAACGAGGCATCAGTACTGGCCGCCTGCCGCAATAATAACCTGGTCTGGCTCCGGGAGTTACTGGCCGAAGACCCGGAACTGGCAAAACTGACAGCTCCGTCCGGCGCGACCAACCATCCGGTTTCTCCACTCCATATCACTGCCCAGGGAGGGCATAAGGAGGCTACAGAATACCTGCTGAATACAGCCTTGCAGGGTGTACCGGAGGCAGAAAAGGCTAATACCGCCATCATGCTCATGACGCTCCGTAATAGTAATGGCGTAACCCCGTTTTATCTTGCCGCTCAGAATGCCAATGAGTGGGTCTTGTTAACTTTCCTGAACTACCTGCTGACATTGCCTGAGGCAGATACTGCCAGGGCACTGGTGACGGTCATGAATACTGCCCGTAAAGATGGCCAAACCCCGCTGTGTATAGCGATCAAAAGAGGCGATGACCGGATGGTATGCTGCTTCCTGGAGGTCCTGAAATACTCACCGGAGGCCAAAAGAGCCGATACCATGATCAAGGTGCTGGCCCCTGACAGGCAGAGCGAGGGTAAGGGTGAGAGGCAGCCACTCCATTTGGCTGCCAGCATGGGCAATAGCGGGATCATCAAGTTATTGCTGGAGACTGTTTCAGCGGTACCGTCTTCAGAGCGGAGCAAGGTAGCCAGGGCGGTGGTGAATGCCACTGACGCCCATGGTGCTACGCCGCTAATCATTGCTGCACAAGGCAGGTTTGGCAGGATTGTCCAGTATATACTGGCGGTCATCAGTGAAGTGCCAGAGTCAGAAAGGGCCGGGGTTGGAAATGCGTTGGTGAATACCGCCAACAAAGATGGGGCAACCCCACTCTACGCAGCAACCTCGGTTAAAGACAGGCCTATTGTGTCGATGCTGCTGGCGCATGGTGCTGACCCGGAACAGGTAAAGGTTCGCTGCGCCCCGGGAACATACCGAAGATTGACTCCCCCCCGCCAGATGGCACCAGTACTGGCTGCCTGTAGTAATAATGACCTGGTCCGGCTCCGGGAGTTACTGACCGAAGACCCGGAACTGGCAAAACGGGCAGCCCCGTCCGACGCGACCAACCATCCGGTTTCTCCACTCCATATCACTGCCGGGGGAGGGCTTGTTGAGGCCACAGAATGCCTGCTGAATACGGCCTTGCAGGGTGTACCGGAGGCAGAAAAGGCAAATGTTGCCATCATGCTCATGACACCCCGCCATAGCAATGGCGAGACCCCGTTGCATCTTGCCGCACAGAATGCCAATGAGTCGGTCGTGTTAACTTTCCTGAACTACCTGCTGGCATTGCCTGAGGCAGATATTGCCCGGGCACTGGTGGCGGTCATGAATGCTGCCAGCAAAGACGGCCAAACCCCGCTGTGTAAAGCGATCAAAAGAGGTGATGACCGGGTGGTATGCTGCTTCATGGAGGCCCTGAAAAACTCGCCGGAGGCTAAAAGAGCCGATACCATGATCAAGGTGCTGGCCCCTGACAAACACAATGGGCGCAGGGGTGAGAGGCAGCCTCTCCATTTAGCGGCCAGCATGGGCAATAGCAGGATCATAAAGTCACTGCTGGAGTCTGTTTCAGCGGTACCGCAACCACAGCGGAGCAAGGTAGCCAGGCAGGTGGTTAATGCCACTGACGCTCATGGTGCTACGCCGCTATTCATTGCTGCACGAGGTGGGTTTGCCAGGATTGTCCAGTATATACTGGGGGTCATCAGTGAAGTGCCAGAGTCAGAAAGAGCCGGGTTTGGCAATGCGTTGTTGAATACCGCCAACAAAGACGGAGCAACTCCACTCTACGCCGCAACCTCGGCCAATGACAGGACTGCTGTGTCGATGCTGCTGGAGCACGGTGCTGACCTGGAACAGGCAAAGGTTCGCTGGGCCCTGGGCAAATACAAGAGAAGCCCCCCCCGTCAGGCAGCAGTCCAACGTGGTAACAGGAGTATCGTTGCCTTGATCGATAAAGCGATTCAGTCACGCAAGGCAACGGGGCTTCAGTCAGGAAAGGAACCTGCTGAGACTGTTTAGGGAAAAATTCTTTACGACGATTTTGGGTGAAAACATTCTTTAACGATGAGTAACAGGAAAAATAGCGCCATATAACATAATGACGCTCTTTTTCTTTCTCGTTATTTTGTCAGGCTCTGAATAGCCATTGCACCGACACCTTCGCCATTATCTCTGTCATATCGACGTGTATCTATGACATCTCCTGATATATTAGTTTTAATTGCTCTGCCCCGGACATATTCAAGATTCAGCGTTTCAGAAACCAGTGAACTCGCTTCATCAAGAGACATAAATTTATCAGAATCCTTAATCTTGAAGGTATACATGTTTGGAGGGTATGCGGGCGTAGGATTGTGTGACTCGGGAGGGCTATAAAAACTGCCCATCGGGTTACGGGCGTAATTATATAAAGCCATCAAGACTTGCCCCTTCTCCAAATTCACTATGGAGACTTTATGCCCTCCAAAAGCAGTGCCCGCAGCAGGAGCCTGAGAATCGCAGGAAGTATTTTTTGGAGTAGCCCCAGCAGCCTGGTTTGATAAAGGAGTCATAAATCACAAAAACATGAGTTTTTTTGGTACTTGGTACGACCCCAAAAAAAACAGAAAAGTTCATAAATGGGAATTTAAAATTTCAGACAACTGTAGTTGTCTAACCGGTCAACTACCGGTAAGAGGCTAATTCTGGTTCCAATCTAAAATCCAGGCAGCATAAGACGTGTTCAATTGATGAAAAACCATGCTTTTCGTTGGGACTCATGTTAAAAACAGGCCTATAACAACAATAATCAGGCTCGCCCCATGAATCCGATTGTGTACGCCATACCAATCTTCTTGCTGATGATCCTTGTTGAAGTGATCGCCACCATCATTCGCAAGAAGGATTACTATCGAATTAACGATGCCATAAACAGCCTGAGTACGGGGATGCTTAACGTCACCACGGGTGTTATTTTCAAACTGGGTATTTATACCCTTATTTATAATCATGCAGCGCTCCTGTCACTGGATAGCAACGCCCTCTGGGTATGGGTCCTTGGGTTTGTCTTGCAGGATTTTTTCTATTACTGGAATCATCGCAAAGGCCATGAAATCAACCTGCTCTGGGCCGCCCACTCGGTGCATCACCAGAGTGAGGAGTATAATCTGACCACGGCTCTGCGCCAGACCAGCACCGGCTTTCTGTTCTCATGGGTGTTCTACATTCCCATGGCCATTCTTGGCATCCCGCCTTATGTCTTTTTGACGGTAAGCCTGATGAATCTGCTTTATCAATATTGGGTGCATACCCGCCATATTCCAAAGCTTGGCTGGTTTGAACGGCTGTTTGTTACCCCTTCAAACCATCGGGTGCACCATGCCAAAAACCGGAAGTATCTGGATAAGAATTATGGTGGGGTATTTATTATCTGGGACCGGCTGTTTGGCACATTTATCGAAGAAGATGAAAACTATGAGCCCATCCGCTACGGCACGCTAACGCCTCTGAGAAGCTGGAACCCGGTGTGGGCAAACCTGCATCTTTATACCGGGATGTGCAGGGATGCCTTTAATACCAAAAGCTGGAAAGACAAACTCACACTCTGGTTCAGACGCACAGGCTATCGACCTGCGGACATCGCCTCACCGATGAAGATGCCGGATATTCACGGCTATAAGAACTATAACCCTGACGTCAGCATGGGCTTGAAAGTCTATGCACTGATCCACTTTGCCATGCTTGTGCTGGCAACCACGGTATTGTTAGCCATCAGCCACAACACGCCTTACGGCTTCAATGCACTCTGGACATTTGTTCTTGCACTGAACCTGATCGGTATTGGCTGGTTGCTGGAAAAATTCACCGGATTGATCGTTATTGAAGCCATACGCTTTGTATTTACCGGGGCAACCATCGTTGTATCCAATGGTATATGGATTGATCTGATGCCAGACTGGACCTGGCAGTTTGTTTTAGTCAGCGGAGTTATGTCTCTGCTGGTGCTGAAAACCAGTGGTATTGCCAGCCCTTCTGCCTATTCTATGATCCCGGACCCGACTGAAGCCCAGCCTTAATCTTTATTACCCACAGAACACTTATGCCTCCCGGCCTGTCCTGGCCAAGGGGCATATGGAACTTACCTGGCCGTACACAGTCTAAGTTAGAAAACGGCGTTCTCATAATAATTCCCCCCTGACAAAGTCTTTCGATATTTGAGGGCAAATTATTGAAATTTAAGGAATTTAAATAATGATTAACAACACAGTTGAAAATATTACTTATTATGTTAAAGCGGCAATAAAACTGCCGCTTAACATTGTGCGTTGGTTTTGTGGAAGAGTGGTGGCCATTGCCCACAATATTTCCAACTTCCTGTCAAAACGATCAGACCAAAATGACAGTTCTGACCTGCAACAAAAGGATATTTCGGATCGTACTGTTTCTTCATCCCACTCTCAGCCTATGTATCATGTAAGGGAGACCGTAACTACTGCAGTTTTTCCTTTTGGCAACCTGGAAAAATACTGGATTGTCATAGCAGTGACTTTGAATCTGCCGAAGCATTTGCCCAGGAAAAAACGAGGCTTCTGCAGGAAGCGAAGTGGCTTCACATAAAGTGGAATGAGACTGACATGTTATGCCTGAAAATAATCACTAAAACGAATGCTGAAGGGAAACAGGTTACTTGCAGTTTGACCAAAGAAGTTGATCGAGCCAACAGCAGAACCCCTTCATGACCGTTGATTCTGCCCATACAGCGGATGTGCTTCCGGGGCTGATGCCTCATCCACCAGCATTTTCTCAAATTGCCTCAGCTCCCCGGCCTGGGGAAAAGACGCTTTGGGTGCCTGCAGCTCAATTTTCAGATCATTTTCATGAATGATGGATAGCTTGAGATCGTGAACAGCCTCAACGTAAGCTTCATCCGCCTGCCTGATAAAATTTCAGACAACCGTAATTGTCCTACCGGTCAACTGCCAGCAAGAGGCTAATTCTGGTTCCAATCTAAAATCCGGGCAGCATCAGTAGTTAACCAAATGAAATCATACGCTTTGGACTCACCGGGGCAACCATCTGGAACTTACCTGGCCGCACACAGTCTAATTTGACGAATGGTGTTCGCGTAATAAATCTCCCCCTGACAAAGTCTTTCGATATTAGAGGGCAAATTATTGGAATTTAAATAATGATTAACAACACAATTGAAAATATTACTCATTATGTTATGGCGGCAATAAAACTGCCAATTAACATTGTGCGTTGGTTTTGTGGAAGGGTGGTGGCCATTGCTACCAATATCTCCAATTTCCTGTCGAATCGATCAGAGCAAGGTAACAATTCCGCCGTGCAACAAAAGAGCATTTCGGATCATACTGTTTCATCAGCCGACTCGCAGACTTATGTTTCATCAGCCGACTTGCAGGCTTACTATGAAAGGAAGAAAAGGGAGAAATGGGAGACAGAATTTTCTGTTGTTTTTCCCTTTGACAGGCTGGAAAACGCACTGGATATTCTCCATAAAGATGAATTTGCCTATGACGAAGCATTTACCCAAGAGAAAACCAAGCTTCTGAAGGAAGCGGAGCGTCATCACTTAGAGAATAAGATTGACGAGTTCGAGCTGATAATAACAACCAAAACGAATGCTGAAGGGAAAAAAGTTTTTAAATGTAAAATGATCCCGAAGAATCCGTCATGACCGTTGATTCTGCCCATACAACCGATAGGCTTCCAGGGCTGATGCCTCATCCACCAGCATTTTCTCAAATTGCCTCAGCTCTCCGGCCAGGGGAGAAGACGCTTTGGGTGCCTGCAGCTCAATTTTCAGATCATTTTCATGAATGATGGATAGCTTGAGATCATGAACAGCCTCAACGTAAGCTTCATCCGCCTGCCTGAAGTCACTGGCAACGTCTGCAGCAACACAGTCCTTGAGACAGTCAACCACCCGAGCCCGCTCTTCAGTAACCTTGGACTGCCCCCTGCCCTCCAGCAGGTCCAGCCAGAGCTGCGACTGCTCACAATCCAGCTGTAGCTTGCGTAACGCCTGATCACAGGCACCCTCAGCCTTGCCTTCTCCCAGGCGCTGCCAGGCCATTTGATTCTTCTGCTGGACCAGCGCAATCATCGTTCCAATCTTTTTCTGTTTATCAATAGGTTTGAGACGGGAGACCATCTTATAGACAGAGGTTGGCAGAAAGTTTTTTATTCTTGCCAGAAGGCTCTTGTTATTGGTTTTGAGACTCTTTCGGGAAGAAGGCTCAGCCAGCATAACACTTCGGTTCTTGAGGATTTTTTTCAGCTCTTTGAAGATTTTCTTATCTTCGCTGATGGCAGCCGACGCTAACCTTGGGCTGTTATTTACAGAATCCTTTGAGGGATCCTCTGTCGGGCCACCATCAGACGGGTCCGGGTCACTCATTAAACATCCTTATGTTTATAATGACCCCTTAATGATAGTCAATGGCGCATCCATGCGTGGTATTTTTCCACCAGCGACAATACACCCTGGGGTGCATGGGCTTTTTTCCACTCACCCGCAGCGTATTTGTTGGCTTCGCTCAGTGTCGGGTAGATATGAATAGTCCCCAGGATTTTATTAAGACCCAGACCGTGTTTCATGGCACTGATATACTCCGTAATCAGCTCACCGGCATGATAACCAACAATGGTGACTCCCAGGATCTTATCCTTGCCCGGCACGGTCAGCACTTTCACAAAGCCCCGTGCCTCTTCATCCGCGATGGCTCGATCCAGATCATCAATACCGTATTTGGTCACTTCATAGGCAATGCCCTGCTCCCGGGCCTCCTGCTCATTCAAACCCACTCTGGCCACTTCCGGATCGGTAAAGGTACACCAGGGAATCACTGAGTAATCGACTTTGAACTTTTTAAAGCGGCCAAACAGTGCATTCACCGCACAATACCAGGCCTGATGTGCCGCCGTATGGGTAAACTGGTAAGGTCCTGCAACATCGCCACAGGCATAGATATTTGGGTAACGGGTCTGCATGTAGTCATTAACCTCAATGGTTCCCCGCTCAGTTAACTCGATACCCAGCGCTTCAAGGCCAAGATTTGCCGTATTGGCTTTGCGACCCGTGGCAAACAGGGCGATATCAAAGTCAATTTCTACGGTCTGACCGGCAAATTCCGCTGCCAGAAATTGACGCTCGACGCCGGTGTCCGGATCCGGCAACTTATGGAAAGAACGGGCTTCGTGTTTCAGCCTCAGGTCGACGCCATCCTGAATAAACTGATTCATCACCAGTTTTGAAACATCGTCATCTTCACGATGCAACAGCCGGGCTCCGTGATCCACCTGAATAACCTGAACCCCCAGCCTGGTGAAGGCCTGAGTCAGTTCACAGCCAATAGGGCCACCGCCAATCACCAGCATTCGACCGGGCTTCTTGCGCAAGCCCCAAATGGTGTCCGATGTGTAGTATTCGATTTGCTCAAGACCCGGCAGCGGTGGCACATAGGGGCGACCACCACTGGCAATGACAATATTTCGGGACGTGATTCTTTTACCATCCACTGCTACTTCCCAGGGGCTGATCAGCTGCGCGGAGCCACTGATACAGTTAACTCCCAGACCGGAATAACGCTCCACAGAATCGTGGGGCTCAACCTTGCCAACAACCTCCTGAACCCTCTCCATTACTTTGGCGAAATTAACCTGCCCGGACGCATGTTCTATACCGAACTCATCGGCCCGCTTCAGGTAATGGGCCATTTTGGCGGAGCGAATCAGGGCTTTGCTGGGCACACACCCGGTATTCAGGCAATCGCCCCCCATTTTATGCTTTTCAATCAGTGATACTTTGGCCTTGACCGCCGCAGCAATATAGCTGCTGACCAGCCCGGCAGAACCGGCACCAATCACGGTCAGGTTATTATCAAACTGTGCAGGCTGCGGGTAGCTGCGATATAAACGACGACGTCTTAACCACTCCATCACCATTCTGGCAATCCAGGGGAAAATACCCAAAAGTACAAATGAAGCGATCAATGGTGGCGTTAAAATCCCTTCAAGAGACAGCTCCTCCACCAGACCAAGCTGGGCACCGGCATTGACGAAAACCGCCGTGCCCGGGAGCATTCCCAGCTGACTGACCAGGCTGAAGGTCAGGACCCGCATGGAGGTCAGCCCCATCACCAGGTTGATCACAAAGAAAGGCACCGCCGGAATCAGTCGGAGCGTTGCCAGATAAAAGGCTCCGTCCTTGTTCACGCCGTTGTTAATGGTCTCCAGATAACCGGAAAACTTTTGTGCTACCCAGTCTCTTAATAAGGTTCTGGAAAACAGAAAAGCCAGGGTGGCTCCCAGGGTGCTGGCAAAAGAGACCAGCAACACACCATGAAACAGGCCAAAAATGGCCCCCGCCACCACCGTAAGCACTGCCGCTCCCGGCAGTGACAGGCCGGTTACCGCTACGTAGATGATAAAGAAAGCGACAGCCGTCAGTACCGGATCATCACGATAAAGGCCCTGAAAGAAATCACGGGTCAGGTATTGCTGACCGTCCAGGGCGTAAAACGCACCAATTGCTGCGGCCAGCACTGTCAGCAAAAGCCATTTCTTGTTATTCATAACACCTTCCAGAGCTACAAACATCTGTTTGATACGACAATCCCTGCAAAATCATACGTTTTTTCCCGTATAATGCCAGCCATTATTGTCAAATTAGAAACTGTGGCTGTTTGGCCTGTTGACGCTTCGTTGCGACCCGGCCCTTATACCAACTCCACCTTCTAAATATGAACTGCGCAGCCATTTTGAACCGCTGGATCTTCGTTGGAATTCCTCGCAATAGCCCTGCTATTACTCGTCATTCCGCCTTGCCCAGCGGTCCAAAATGACTTGCTCGTTATCATATTTAGAAGGTGGAATTGGTATTACAACCTCAAAAGGATAAAGAAGTATGATTCATCGCCCTTTTCCTGCTGCCCGCCCAAGACGGATGCGCTACAACGACTTCTCCCGCCGTCTGATGCGCGAAAGTCAGCTTTCCGTGGACAACCTGATTTATCCACTGTTTATTGTGGACGGTGATCAGCAGCGCCAGGCCGTTGCGTCCATGCCCGGTGTTGAGCGCCTCAGCATTGATTTACTGCTTGAGGAAGCCGCTGAGCTGGTGGCGCTGGGCATTCCGGCCATTGCCTTGTTTCCCGTAACACCCGCTGACAGGAAGTCTGAGCTGGCGGAAGAAGCCTGGAACCCACAAGGCCTTGCCCAGCGCGCGGTTCGAGCGCTGAAAAACCAGTTCCCGGAGCTGGGTGTGATTACCGATGTCGCACTGGATCCCTTTACTTCCCACGGTCTTGATGGCCTGACCAATAAAGAGGGTTATGTGGTCAATGATGAAACGGTTGAGGCTCTGGTCCGTCAGGCCCTGTCCCACGCCGAAGCCGGCGCAGACATTGTGGCCCCGTCAGACATGATGGATGGCCGGATTGGTGCCATCCGCCAGCGCCTGGAAGAAGAAGGCCATATCAATACCCGCATTCTGGCTTACTCAGCCAAATATGCCTCCAATTACTACGGCCCGTTCCGGGATGCGGTGGACTCGGCCGGTAACCTCGGCAAAAGCAATAAGTTCAGTTTTCAGATGGACTTTGCCAACAGTGATGAGGCAATCCACGAGGTGGCTGCCGACCTGGCAGAGGGTGCCGATATGGTGATGGTAAAACCAGGCATGCCCTACCTGGATATTGTTCGCCGGGTTAAGGATGAATTCAAGGTCCCGGTCTTTGCCTACCAGGTCAGTGGTGAATACGCCATGCACAAGGCAGCGGCGGCCAATGGCTGGCTTAATGGCGATGCCGTGATGCTGGAATCCCTGATGTGTTTTCGCAGGGCCGGTGCGGATGCCATTCTGACCTATTTTGCCAAGGATGCGGCAAGAGCGCTCCGTAAAATGAACTCTTGATAAAACAGGTAAACGTTCATGCAGGGAGTAGTCTTTATTATTTCTGTTAGAATAAAATGAATAATGCGACATTCTCCCTGCCCTATTACTTCCGCTCCGAGAGTCGCCTGTTCACCGGGCCATTGGTTGAATATCTGACAAACGTCACTGACAGGATCCATGACAAAAGCCACTGAAACCGGTCATCATAAGCCAGTGCTATTTTGCTGAGAAAGAGGTCATATGGATACCCCCCAACAGTCGGATGTTCAGGAAACCCGGGCCCAATCATCTGAGCTTGCCGAGCCAATGGCCAGCAAGCCCCCAAAGGTCAGTGATTATCAGAACCCTGACTATTACATTAATCGTGAACTCAGCCATCTGGCGTTTAATTTCCGGGTGCTGCAGCAGGCGTTAAACGAAGAGTACCCGCTGTTGGAGCGCTTCCGGTTTCTGCTGATTTTCAGCTCCAACCTCGATGAATATTTTGAAATCCGGGTCGCGGGCCTGATGCAGCAGATCGACTTCTCCCGTGAGCAGGTGGGCCTCGATGGCATGGGACCACAGCAGGTCCTGAAAGAGATCAGCCAGAAGGCCAAAGAATACGTTGCTCTGCAATACCAGATATTGAATGAAAGCCTGTTACCTTCTCTGAGAAAAGAGGGTATTCGCTTTCTGCGCCGCAATGAGCTGACGGAAAAGCAGCAGACATGGATCAAGCGCTTCTTCTACCATGAAGTGATGCCCATTATCAGCCCTATCGGGCTGGACCCTGCCCATCCGTTCCCAAGGCTGGCGAACAAGCTGCTCTGCTTTATTGTCTCTCTGGAAGGCAAAGATGCTTTTGGCCGTGATACCGGTATGGCCATTATCCCGGCACCCCGGTCGTTACCCCGTATTGTCAAAATGCCTGAAGATATCTGTGATGGCCGGGAGAATGATTATGTATTTCTCTCTTCGATTATCCATCGCCATGTCAGCGACCTGTTCCCCGGCATGGATATCAAAGGCTGTTATCAGTTCCGACTGACCCGTAACAGTGACCTGGATCTCGAAGATGAGGTTGAAGACCTGGCCAAGGCACTGCAGGGCGAACTGCTCTCCCGTCGCTATGGTAAAGCGGTACGACTGGAAGTAGCCGACAACTGCCCACAACCGCTGGTGGATTTTCTACTTAATGAATTTGGTTTGACCAATGAAGACGTTTACCAGGTCAGTGGACCGGTCAACCTGACTCGCATGATGTCCATCTGCGACACCAATGACAAACCGGGCCTGGTCTTCCCGCCGTTTACCCCCGGCTACCCGAAAGGCCTGCACAGTAAACGGAAGCACAGCAACAACGTGCTGGATCTGGTGGCCAAACAGGACATCCTGCTCCATCACCCCTTTGAGTCATTCACCCCTGTGGTGGATATGCTCCGTCAGGCCGCCAAAGACCCTGATGTGCTGGCCATTCGGCAGACGCTTTACCGCACCGGTGCTCACTCAGAAATGGTGGATGCCCTGGTAGAAGCCGCCAGGCAGGGTAAAGAGGTGACGGTTGTGGTAGAGATCCGTGCCCGGTTTGATGAAGAGGAAAACCTGGCCCTGGCCCGTCGCCTGCAGGAAGCAGGGGCCGTCGTCGTATACGGTGTCGTCGGCTATAAAACCCATGCCAAAATGATGTTGATTGTTCGTCGTGAAGGTCGGCATATTCAGCGTTATGCTCACCTTGGCACCGGTAACTATCACGCTGGCAATGCCCGTCTCTATACCGATTACAGCCTGCTGACCTGTGACAAGATACTGACCAACGACGTTCATAAAATCTTCCAGCAGCTGACCGGGATGGGGCGTGCGGTTCGTGTCCGTAAGCTGTTCCATGCGCCTTTCACGCTGAAGAAGAGCCTGATTGATCTGATCAACCAGGAAACCAGTAACGCCAAAGAGGGAAAACAGGCCCGGATCATCATCAAAATCAACTCACTCACTGAGTCTCATATCATTAAGGCGTTGTTCAAAGCGTCTCAGGCCGGTGTTGAGGTGGGTCTGATCGTTCGGGGCATCTGCTGCCTGAGGCCCGGCATTGAAGGGCTGTCGGAAAATATCCGCGTACGCTCCATTGTCGGACGGTTTCTTGAGCACACCCGTATCTACTACTTTGAAAATGGCGACGATGACGCACTGGTCTACTGTTCCAGTGCGGATGCCATGATCCGAAATCTGGACATGCGTATTGAGACCTGCTTCCCCATTGAAGACCCGAAACTGGCCGCTCGCATCAAAAAAGAATTGGACTACTACCTCTCCGATAACACCCGCAGCTGGCAGCTGCAAAGTGACGGTGAGTATGAGAAAAACCGGCCGGTCCGGAGTCAGCGCCGACGTAATGCCCAGGAACGGTTGATGGATGCGTTGGCGATTATTGCTAACAAGCCGTCTACTGATTAAGACGCTGTTATTTGATAACTTTGGCATTTTAGTAAGCGCCACCCGCTATCCGAAAAAGACAGGTCACTTGTGCTTTTGCGGATAGCGAGCCAGTACATGGTTTCAATGAGTTTGACGTGTACGATCTCCGTTCACCCTGAGCGGAGTCGAAGGGTGCTTGGCACGATCTATCAGAATCCGGAGTTTCCGACTTTAGGCCGTATGGGTCCTTCGACAGGCTTCAGGATGAACGGGGTGTACGGGTATTAACGCTTCTCTGCACTAGTTCTATGTAATTACCCCTCTCTGGTCGTAGTTCAGGACTTACCCCTACTTTATAGCCAATCTTCCCTTCATATTCTTTTATCACTGACAATTTTTAAGAAGTGTTTGAATTATTTCCTGAGAATTGACTCTATTTCTAAGCCACTACGCTACACGACTGAGATATATCAATATTTTATGAGATTCCTGAAATGCACAACTTAAATTATCGAGCCGATGTCAATCAGAGTCGATCATCAAGGCTGGCTGAACTCGAGCAAAAGTTTGATAAGAATAACTCCTCACAAAATAAAACCAGGGCGTTTTCCAGCCGCACATGTGTTGTTGCGCTGGCTGTCGGTTCAGCAATAGCCACTATGGGAGCACTGTATTATTTGGCTAGCAGCCAAAGCAGCAGTGGCTCCCGACGAATACACGTCAGAAGGCCGAACCTGAAAACCGGTGTATTCATAATTTCTGAAAACGCAAAGAGACTACAGCTCGTG
>NZ_JBLYZG010000036.1:0-54020 GCF_049310245.1 Endozoicomonas sp. ALB115
TTTTAAAGAATCAGCTGAACAGTTTTGTCGCGGGATGGAGCAGTCTGGTAGCTCGTCGGGCTCATAACCCGAAGGTCGTTGGTTCGAATCCAGCTCCCGCAACCACTTTCATAAAGCAGTTGATGTTTCTTTATTTTTTAAAGAATCAGCTGAGCAGTTTTGTCGCGGGATGGAGCAGTCTGGTAGCTCGTCGGGCTCATAACCCGAAGGTCGTTGGTTCGAATCCAGCTCCCGCAACCATCTTATCTCAATTAAGAACCTCATCACTCCAACCATGCAACACATCGCCCCCTCCTCATCCATAAAAAGAGCGCTGGTTGTTGAAGGTGGAGGTATGCGTGGCATTTTCACCGCTGGTATTCTGGACGCTTTTCTTGATAAACGAGTCCAAGCTTTCGATGGTTACTATGGCGTCTCGTCTGGCGCGCTGAATCTCAGTTCATTTATTGCGGGTCAACGTGGACGCAATCTTGATATCTATACCAAGCTATGCCTTGACTCTGAGTTTATCAGTATTCTGCGTCACATCAGGGGTGGGGATCTGTTTGATCTTGACTGGTTTTTCCAAAAGCTTTCACAACAAAACGCTTTAAACTTTGACCGTTTCAGAAAGAGGCTGAACACTCAACGCTTTACCGTTGTCAGCACATGTATTGAAAGTGGAAAACCCGTTTATCACAGCATTGACAGCAACACACCAAATGAGGTCATCAACGACACATTGAAGGCAAGCAGCGCCTTACCCATGATTTATCGAAAGCCGGTATTGGTTAATGACCACGCCCTGACCGATGGCAGTTTATCAGACCCCTTGCCAATACAAAAAGCGATTGATGACGGCCATAATCAGATTGTTGTACTTAGAACCAGGCAAGCAAACTTTCGTAAAAGCTCAGCGACCGGGTCAAAAATTTATGCCTGGCAAAATCGTCAAATGCCAGCCGTGTCAACGCTGATAAAAGATCAGAACATCATTTACAACCAGGCGGCAGATCTTGCGGAATCAGTTGCACAAGACTCAAGCGTACATCTGGTTCATATCTCGCCACTGAAGCCACTGAACACCTCCAGAGGAACAAGACACAGAAACCACCTTGTGTCTGATTACCACAGTGGCTACACCCTCGGCTATAACCTTGCCGGGCAACTGGCATAATACCAATTCATTATCAAATTTATCTCACCAGCCCTAACTATCTGCTAGATTAAAATTCTGTCGGCATAAGAGCCTGTTTAAATATCTTAATGCGAACTGAAAGCGACGATAAAACAATCCTGTTATTCATTTTTTCTCATTTTGTAGTCTGATTCTGTGCAGAAGAGAGCCAATATACAGAAGCTTTATCTCTCAGTTTTAACTACCCGCACAAGATCCCATACGGCCTTAAGCTGCAGACATTTACTTAACACCCCACCTTCTAAATAGGGTCTACCATGCCAAGACAGGTTCTCATCCCAATTGCTGATGGCTCTGAAGACATTGAAGCTGTGTCCATCATAGATACACTCAGGAGAGCGGGCGCACAAGTCACTGTAGCCAGCTGCCTTCCTGATGGCAAACAGACCATCACCACCTCACACAAAACACAGATCACAGCAGATGTGCATATAGAAGCCTGCACAGGCAAGCCGTTTCACCTGATCGCCCTTCCTGGTGGCATGCCCGGTGCCGACAACCTGAAGAACTGCAAAACGCTGATAACACTGCTGCATGACCAGCAAAAAGCCGGAAAATGGTATGCCGCTATATGCGCCTCGCCTGCGGTTGTTCTTGCTCATCACGGTTTACTGGATAACGTCCACGCGACTTGCTACCCCAGCTTCATGGAGCAAATGGAAGGTGCCCTGACACATCCCGGAAACACCGTAGTCGTGGATGAAAAGAAACGGGTTATAACAGCCCAGGGCCCGGGCAATGCCATGGGATTTTCATTTAAATTAGTTGATGCACTCTATGGAAAAGATGCTTTTCGGCCGATAGCCAAACAGATGATTGCTGACTGGGCCTTGTGATCCTTCTCCAGTAAAAACCCCAACCTCATCAGCGATGTTAATTGAACGTAGTTGTACAAATGCGTATAGAATACATATAAGGGTTTTCCGAAGCCGCAGGGAAGCCCAGTGCATTAACCCACGAGGTATGAAAAATGGAAAGCTTTATCCTGATTGTGGCTGGCATTTTTGCACTGTATTACCTGAGTCAAAAACAGGACATTATGGCAAACAAGATGTTTGGTCACGAATTCAACCGTTTCGAGCGGATCTACCACAACACCACCTACTCTTGTCAAAATTCCACCATTGTCAGAAAGCAACTAACCAGTGGAATGCCCCTGCCCTTCATTCCAGCGACCAGCTATTCAGTAAGAGCCTTATGCCTTACCGAAGACAATCACTGGTTCTGGTTTGATGCCTCTATACATCGCATGAAACTGGATCGCACCAGCATTACCCCCACCGATGCCAAAGACGCATTTAACGCCTTGAAAGACGACCCTGAAATACTGCACCGTTACTTCTCAAACCATGACCAGCAATCAGCATAACTGACTGCCAGAAACGCCTTGACATATAAACGACAGATAAAAAATATCCTGTAACCCTGATTACCAGGGATTACAGGACTTGTGATAAAGAGACCACCCTTCCGAATGGATCCCACCAAAGCATAACAGGTTAACTCACAACCTATGACTACCGAAGGTCTTTGCGCAAAATCTTGCCAACCGGTGTCATCGGCAATTCATCACGAAATTCACACACTTTGGGCACTTTATAGGCCGTCAGATAATCACGACACCAGTTTAGTAACTCGTCAGCTGTAAGACTGTCATCTGACTTGATAACAAACAACTTGACCTTCTCCCCGGTATTCTCATCGGGCACTCCAATGGCTGCACAGTTTGCCACCTTCGGATGGCCGGAAACAACATCCTCAATTTCATTCGGATAGACATTAAAACCGGAAACCAGAATCATATCCTTGATGCGGTCAACAATTCTGACAAACCCATCTTCCTGGATCACAGCGACATCACCGGTTTTCAGCCAACCATCCGTACTGAGTACTTCGGCTGTTGCTTCAGCTCTCTGCCAGTATCCGGACATAACCTGCGGCCCCCTGACACAAAGCTCCCCAGGCTCACCTATCGCAGTCTCACCACCATTCTCGTCTATGGTTTTCAGCTCTGTGGAAGGTATTGGCAGGCCCGCTGTACCTGGCTGTGACAAATCACCGGCTGGATTCATACAAACGGCGGGAGAACACTCTGTTAACCCATAAGCTTCAGAAATAATACACCCGGTCTCTTTATGCCACCTTTGAGCCGTTGCCTCCTGCAGCGCTGTCCCTCCGGATAAAGTTACCTTTAAACCTGAGAGATCACATTCTTTAAATTTGGGATGATTCAGCAAGCTGGCAAATAGGGTATTCAGGCCAATAAAAGCAGTAAAACGCCACGGTTTAATAAACTTAATAAATGTATCTGTATCTCTCGGGTTAGCTATCAGAATACTGTGATTCCCCATAAACGGCATACACATTAAATGCACTGTGAAGGCATATATGTGATAAAGCGGTAAGGGTGCGATAAGCGTTTCGTGCCCTGTTTTTAAAATTTTCTGCCCCTGTTCATCCACTTGAGACAGCATCTCTTTGGACTGAAGCATATTTGCTATCAAATTCCTGTTAGTCAAAATGGCACCTTTGGCCACCCCGGTAGTACCACCAGTGTATTGAAGTACCAGGGGATCAGAGAGCTTACCCTCCGGAATCGGTTGATAGTCAGAGGCTTTTGCAGCCCTGAAGGAGTCAAGCAGCGGAACTGCTTGGGGTAAGGAATACCGTGGCACCATCTTCTTAACATATTTGACCAGGAAATTAACCACCTGCCGTTTCGGAGCCGGGACCATATCAGCAAGCCGGGTCACAAAAAGATGCTTGATTTCTGTCTGACCAACCACCTCTTCAACGAGATCACCAAAGTTTTCAAAAAATACTAACGCCTTTGCTCCCGAGTCCTTGAACTGGTGCAACATTTCCCGGGCAGTATAAAGCGGGTTGGTATTTACGATAACCAATCCGGCTCGCAACGCGCCATAAACGACAATCGGGTACTGTAGAAGATTGGGCATCTGAATCGCAATTCGATCCCCCGGTTGCAGATCAGTATTTCTTTGGATGTATGCTGCAAACCGCTGACTGTAAAGATCAATGTCAGCATAAGTCAGTGTATGTCCTATGCCTGTAAATGCGGGGAGCGAGCCATTCTCATTTAAAAAAGCATTGATCACAGATAAAGCACTGGAATACTCATCAGGGTTAACAGAATCACCAACCCCAGCAGGCCTTTTACCATTCCAGAATGATGCATCCATAACACTGCGCCTCTTATTTTATGGTTATTGTTATCAGGGCTATTTAACCTTTTCAGGGAATTTTACCCAATATTTTAACGACAGACATCTAATTAGTGACGAATTTGCCGAATAATTATCATGTAATCTCTGGCAATGACGTTTTTTTTACCTTAATCTATTTTTTAAGACACAATTTACGCAGATAGTCAGAGCACGTAAAGACACCAGTACTAACTACGGACAGAATCAACAGGATGTTGACCATAAAACCGTCTACGAGCCCAGTCAGATCATTTTCTGCTTTACCATGGCAGGAGGTCATTGATGACTGAATTTTACCTGAAAATACTCTCCGGCAACCATATTGGTGCCGAGATCCCCATCGAGCCGGGCAGGTACTCCCTGGGTAAAGATGATGGTTGTGACCTGGTATTAACCGACGACAACCTGAATGATATCGAGCTCATTATTGAGATTTCCAATGATGGCCAGATCAAAATCCAATCAAGCACAGCGGATACGCCTTTATATGTAAATGGCGAGCCCGCAGGCTCGAGTATTCAGTACCGCCACTTTGATATTGTTACCTCAAGCAGCCTGTTTATAGCTATCGGCCCCGCTGATGCAGAGTGGCCACCTCTGGCACTGCCGAACATAGCCCCTCCCCCAACACAGGAACTGACTGTCAGCGAGGAAGAGCTGCCATCCCCTGACCCAGATGAGCTGGATCTATCTGGATCTGACTTTCAGCAGCCACTGTCAGATGAGGATGAAGAGGATGACGAAGAAGATGAGGACGATTTTGATGATACATCCTTTTTAGCAAGTATTGATAAAAGATGGCTTGCCGCCATTCCAGTCATACTGCTGATTATGATAGCCGGCGTGAGTCTGATGATTTCCAACACGGATACCGAAGTACAAAAAGTAACAAGCATCCCGGGAGTTCTCGAAATCTCGGCAAAGGCCAGGGACCAGCTTGGACTTAAAGAGGTAAAGTTCAAACAGCTGCCCGATAAATCATTACTCGTGTCGGGTTATACACCAACGCTTCAGGACAGACTTGAACTGCAAAAATTTCTCAGAAAGCAGGGCATTCCTTTTAATTTGCAGATCATTGTTATGAATGAAATGCGTGATAACGCTGAACTGCTTCTCAGAGACCGTGGTTATGACAAACTTGAGCTGGAGCTGGATAACACGCCCGGATCTCTGGTGATAACCGGATATGTTTCAACTTCTGATGAGCTTGATAACATTATCAGCATGCTCAAACAGGAGATTTATGGGCTTACGTCAGTTGTTGATCAGGTTGAGAACCAGATTAGCCGGGTCAATACCCTCAAATCCATGCTGCGGGAAAAAGGGTTGATACCAAGAATTCATGTCGTCACCCGGGATCAAACGGTGATCCTGAAAGGGCACCTGCTGGATGAAGGACAAGTTTATGACCTGCAAACGGTAGTAGCCAAATTTCAGAAAAAATACGCCAACAAACCATCCATTGAATTAGCCACCAAGTATGCAGGAGGTACAATAACGGACAGTCAATCACCTTTATCGTTAAATATACGCGGTATCAGTATGGGCAAAGTGCCTTACGTGATACTGATCGATGGTTCCAAGTACCTCATAGGAGCAAAACTTTCTAATGGGTATATAATTGAAGATATCAACCTTGAGTATCTTTTATTAGCTAACGGAACTGACAGAATCAAATACCGTCTTGGAGGGAACCGTGACGGACAAACCGAAAAATGAAGAGAATATTCTTCTCTCAACAACTGAAGAACAGTTGATTCAAGATAAGGACGGCTCCTACCGGGATCAGATCCTTAACCATTTACTCTCTGAAGCGACTCGCCTGAAAGGATTAAAAGATAAAGGCGCAGCTCCGGAAGATTTTTCAAAAATCGACAGCCTGCTCACCGCTGTAGTTGCGGCTATGGAGGTCGTTGATAAGAGCTGGAAACAGCATCACGGTCAATCAAAAGCCTGAGAGGGAACTCAGCCATGGCATACCAGGATACCTACAACCCGAATTACAATCAGCCAGGAAGCGCCGGTTTCAGCTTTGACAAAGTATCTGAAACATTCGGAAGCCAGGCAGAAGCGCTCGATACAGCACTGAAAACCCGTGTCGCCAATATGGATCCTAACAGTACCAAGGATATGGTTGAGTTCCAGGTAGAGTTCAACAAGTACATGATTGTTGAAGGTCTTCGTTCAAGTATCGTCAAATCCATCAAGGATACGATACAGAGTATTATTCAGAAGCTCTAAACTAATTTTATGGATGGAGATAGTCAGCAATGATTGATGACAAACTTTTAAAAACTCTGGCGGATATTGGCTTTATGGCCAGCGGAACCGGGCTGCCAAAACATGCTTTTGGCATTTTCAACGGTATTGAAGCCGCCAGGCCTGACAGCCCGCTTAGCACCATCGGCTTTGCCCTTGAGTTTATGAATCGAAAACGTCATCAGGAAGCTATTGACCTGTTGCATAAGGAAGGTCTGGCAAAGCACCCTGAAGATCCTACTATCAAGGCCTTTCTGGGATTAGCTTTGATGTTTGAGGGACGTAATAAAGAAAGTGAAGACTATCTTAAACCACTGCTGTCTTCAAAAGAGGCAGAACCCGCTGAAATGGCCAGAGAACTTCTTGCCAACATCCACGGCCAATAGCTTATTCCGGAAGCTTACCTCGCAAAGCTTCCGGGAAGTTTTTCCCCGGCACCGCTTTCTCAATCATCCACTGCTTGACCACCGCCGTAAGAAAGATTAGAAATTGCTCCAGTTGCTGAGGGTTCTCAGCCATAGTCTGCACCAGACGGACAGACTTGCTTAACGTATCAACTGAAAAATAATGGTCAGAAATTACCCTTTCAGATAGCCCGGAACCAGACTCACTGAATACTCCCTTCCCTCCAACTTCACGCCTGAACTCAGTAATTGAGCCAGAAAGCAAATTCTTCACCAACTCATCTGACAGCGTTGTTGCAGGTTCAAACCACTCAGGTTCACCCCAGCGTTGAATCTCTTCTGCCCCCTGACATAATCGACTTACCACCCTGTCAAAATACCCCTTGAGACGCTTTCCTGAGAATGCCTGAAAGCCATGAAAGGTCCATAGATTCACTTTCTGTTGCCAATAGAACTCCTGATCTAAACGCGGTAAGTGACAAACAGTCATTCCTTTACAACGCTCCAGAAGCGCACACCAGTCATCGTGATGATCCACAACAACCCTGAACGTAGCATCGAGGCCTTTTTCAAAAGCACTGGCATATTGACTGCAAAGGAAAGGCTTGATGTTCGATAACGTGTCACTCGCAGCGGTCCGGACCAAATTATTGGTCACCAGACTCTCTTTCACCGGCGGCATCTCAATCAATTCACCATTAACCAACTGGAAGAGGCAATCCCGATAACCATTAAAGTGGAACTGTTCAACAACGCTCCAGAGAGACGTGAGCATAAAGCTGTTATCCGTGCCACAGAAGGCTCCCCGGGGATCATTCAACTCAGACTCGAACGCTTTTATAACACCAGGGCAGAAAGCAGCTTTAACATCCACAAGATGAGGTATGCCATTTCTGGATACGACATTCCGATTATGAACATCCCCCATTCCCAACAGGATCGATAAACCAGCAATAACTCCCAGGCGCTGGTAATAATCGTTTATCTGCTGATCATCCAGCACCTCATTGAGACCTCTATCAACAAATTCACTATAACCGTAAGCGCCTTGAAAAGATCCTGACAATATCCTTATGGTCGCCAGCCCAGGTTGCTCACCCAGCCACTGGTTAAGCTTACCGGCGATATTACTGTTATCAGCAGTATGCCCGATAATCTGCCGCTCGACAGCCAGATCCCTGTTTTTATAAACCAGCTTCTCGCCATTATCGCAAACGATAATGGCAATCATGCAAGAAGACGAAGTACTTAACGGAAAATCAAGGCGGGCAATACTCTGCGCTGGCTGTTGCCAGCGATCAGAAAATAGCTGATTGACACCCCCAAGATCTCTGTAAAACCGGGCAAATAATTGTTTAAAGTCTTTCAGTGCACGGATAATCCATAAGCGATTCAAACGATACCACAAAGGAAATTCAGCACTCAGGAATACCAGCCCGCCCTGCTCAACGACAGAGTCCAACACATCGGTATATTGCACAGTCCCTTTCATCTCAGCAACCCAGCCAATTGCCTGCAACAACTGACCATCCAGCTTTGCAGCAAAGGGCTTGAGCAGGCTCGCTCGAAATTCAGGGCTTTCTGACTGGTTATGGTAGAACGCCAGCTGCACATCCAGCCAGCAAAGCAAAGGCTCCAGAAGCCTGAACCGATGAGGCTCGACACAATCCAGATGCAGCATCACCTCAGCCGGGAGCCTTTGCTCTTCAGGCCACCATCTTTTTTGATGGTCAGCCTGATTTATTGACGGTTTATCGGTCAGAGCCAGCAGTTGATATTTACACATCCACATAATATTCAACAGAAGTGCCGGTTCCTGAGGAAACTTCGCCTTCAGGTCCGTCACATGGCAACCGGATAGACAAAGACGGGCTACCTGGTCAATCAGGTCCGTTTTTAACAATGAGTCCATTTCGGTATAGTGAACAAACTGCTCGGATCTCAGCAGCAATCTAACACCTCGATCCGTTGTCGTAAGGAACTGGTCATCTATCAACTGACTGGCTGGGTAATGCTCAAATATCTGATGATAAGGAAGCCCAACTGGCCTTTTATTTAATCGGGAAATCTGATCAGCGTCTTTATTCAGACCACTCACCAACTGATGATACTCATCAACAACGGCTTCCCATCGATAATTCTCAAATACTCTCTGCCTTCCCTGCTCTCCCATGCCAGACAGAAGTTCAGGCTCCTGAATCAACTGATGAATTTTCTCTGAACATTGGCTTAAATTAACCGCTGTCCCCTGGGCTTGCAGCATATGGGCATGGTCCGTCAATAATGAACCAAGTGGACGGGCGAGATCATCCAAATCTGTCGATACGGTTTCAATCAAACAGCCACTGACCCCATCATCAACCAATTCCGAATAGCCATTCCAGTCGGATAAAACAACAGCCTTGCCATTAACCATTGCTTCCAGAGGTACGATGCCAAAACTTTCCTGAATATTATCCGAAAGCGTCAGAACCAGATCACAGGCTGACAGCCATTGATGTTTACGGTCATCTGCAATTTCCAGCTCAAAGCGGACACTGCCTTCAAGGTTTAAATCATAAGCTTGTTTTAACAGGGACTGCACCGTTGGATTGCCAGCATCTCCTGCACCCGCAATAATCCATTTGATATTTCGGTGCCCATAACCCTCCACCAGATCATTCATTACCAGCAATACCGGATGGAGGTCCATCTTGTTTGAAGGAGCAATCCGGCCAAGGGTTAAAATGACAAAAGATTCCTGAGCAACACCCAATACCTCTCTGGCTTCCTCTTTACTTCCTGCATAACGCTCATCAGGATCTATCCCCAGGGGCAGCTTTGCAACACTCCCCTTGTAAGGTATAGCCACACCAATATGATCTGAAATACTGGAACTTGCAGCAGACAACAGACGCATCATCACTTTTTTCTGCGCTGCGCTGCTGCATAAAATTGCGTCACAGCTTTTTAGCGGTGACAACAATAAATCACGGGTATTTGACATATTTGAGTCTGTACTCAGCGTATGAGCCCGACCCGTAATAGGAAATGGTTCCACACAGTACGCATCACGAAGCGCTGCGAGATGACCAACCCAGGGATCACCCTGATGAAAAACCTGGTACCTGACCCTGGAAAAATACCGGTTTAACTCATGAGCCGGCAAGAAATGGATGGCTTTATCACTGCCATAATGCTGAAGAAAAGATTCCCAGCCGGTTCTCAACTCCGGCAATAACGACTGAGGGGAAAATATATGTATCTCTTTGAATCGACTGTAACGAATGATGGCTTTCAGAAATCCGTCATTGGCACGCCGGAGTCCATTGAAATAGGCAGCTTCAGTACTGGCAACCAGGCAACCAAATATTGAGGAACCAGTGGATTGCTGCTTTTTCAAAGGCATATCGAACAACTCTAATCATTGACATACCTTATATATCGAACTGACAGCAGCTTCTATTAGGACATGAACATCATGGCTGGGCCAGGGGGGGCACTTTGCTCAACCCAATTGACAAAAAGTGCATGATTATTGGCCAATGCTGCAATGACCTCTTCAATACCATCAACATTCAGGCTCTTTATCGGAGCAGAAGCATATAGAGCCAAAGCATCGACATCAGGGTCGATACACAATGAAACACGCTCATGGGCAACCAGAGCCAGGTTTTTTCCCAGCAGCCTGATCAACAATTCTTCACGCTTACTATTATCCCCGGGCAGCCTGGCAATGATGCTATAAGCATAAAAGCGACCATTGGCCTGAAAACAGGCAACCTCTATCCGACCATCAACCAACAGAGAATATCTGTCGTTTTCATACTCCAGCTCATCTATCTGCTGACGAGCAGCGTATGAATTCATCAATTGTTCAAAGCTCATAGCATCCATGCCCTTGATTTAAATAAGTTCAAAAAGGCGTCCCTGCCTCTCCTTAAGCATAGTGCAGCTTAATTACTTGGCCAGATGACCGGAAGCGGGTGCCAAAAAGCGAGATTTCAAAGAAATCCTTCTGAACAGAATAATAAGACCTGTAAACGCCACGAGTGATGCAGCAAAGCCTAAGGAAATCGAGTGAGTAATCCCCATGACCAGATACCCGAACATGGCTACAGCCGCTATGCCAAGCGCGTAAGGAAGCTGAGTATTGACGTGATCCATGTGGTGACAGGATGCCCCGGTGGACGAAAGAATTGTGGTATCAGAAATCGGGGAGCAGTGATCACCAAACACAGCACCTGCCAGCACAGAGGCCAACATGGGCAGCATCATGGCTATGTCCGCTGCTGCCGCCATATCTCCGGCAATGGGCAGCATAATACCAAAGGTGCCCCAACTGGTTCCGGTAGCAAAAGCCATCACACCAGAGACAATAAAAAGCATCATTGGCAGAAAGCTGGGAGAAATATTCCCACCAACCAGACCAGCCAGATACTTACCGGTCTCCAGCTGGCCAATTATTCCAGTCAGAATCCAGGCAAACACAAGAATATAAATAGCTGGCAACATTGACCTGCTGCCCTCAGCGATCGCCTTCTTCCAGGTGTTTCCGGAAATATTTCGACCCAACAACCGGGCCATCGCAAACAGAAGACCAATCATACCGCCACTGATCAGTGATAACGTAACATCGGTATTCTCAAAGGCACCCAGAATGGAAAATGCCTGATCATCACCAGCAAGAGCGGTATACCCCGTCCAGATCATGGCAGCGATCGTTGCCAGCACCAGTACCAGAATCGGTGACACCAGATCCGCCACACGGCCATTTTCATCTTCTTCCAGAGCTGGAGCACCCGGAGGGTTACCCTTATTGGCATCAAACAGATTGCCAGCAAGCGCTGCACTCTCGTGTCTGGCCATGGGGCCAACATTAAGATCCATGGCTGCAGTAAAGAAAACCAGCGCCAGCGCAAAAATTGCATAAAGGTTCATGGGAACCATGGCCAGGAATGAAAAGACCGGGCTATCGCCAACAACACCGTGGGTCGCCATAATAGTACCCACCAGAGCAATGATATAAGCACCCCAGCTTGAAATTGGCATAATTACGCAGATTGGAGCAGCGGTCGAATCAATCAAATAAGCGAGCTTGGCTCTTGAGACTTTGTGCCGGTCAGTGAGTGGCTTACTGATACTCCCCACGGCAAGGCTGTTGAAATAATCATCAATAAAAATGATAACACCGAGAAAGACCGTCAGTACCTGCGATCCCTGACGTGTCTTGACACGCTCACGAGCCCACTCACCAAAGGCCCTGGCTCCTCCAGAAATAGTGATCAGGCTGGTGATCACACCCAGAACCAGCAAAAACAACAGAATATAGAGATTGCTAAAATTAAGGCCTTCATCCCAAAACACACCAACAAACCCATCAAAAATACGATGAACGGTGATAAGCGGGTTCAAGCCGGTCAGCAGTAACGCACCGGTGACAATACCAGCGCCCAGAGACCACAATACTTTCCGGGTTATGACTGCCAGAATAATTGCGACGGCTGGGGCCAATAACGATAACGACGAATCACTGAAACTGGTTAATTCCATAAAAACTGATCTCGTTTATTGATCACCCATGCCCGTTATTCCAATGCTTATCAGGATGAGTGAACCAGTTGTAATTAGATCAGGAGGCAAGCGTACATGGAGGAAGCGCGAATAAAGAAAACCTCATCAGCGCTCTCTGGTACCCGTTAGCTCTCCACAGTAAAAACTGTGACAGTAGTACACCTGTTCGATGCACTACCAGTGAGACTGGTTGACCACCAGGCTCACTTCGGCACCATTTCCTTTCAATCGGACTACGGACGTCACCCTATTCCGATTTACTGATAAACAGCGCGCCTCTAACTAGGGAAAGAGGATCACAGGCAGGAATGTAGCAAGAGGATACTCACTACATCACCCCTGAATGGGCGCATTATGCACCATTGCTCCCGATATAAATACCCAAAGCAAGTATAAGTAAAGGAATCAGATATTACATTTAGTAATAACTGTATCACTCCCACTCAATCGTAGCCGGTGGCTTACTGGATACATCATAGGTCACCCTGGAAACATGCTCAATTTCATTGATGATCCGATTAGAGACTTTTTCCAGCAGATCATAGGGCAGGTGGGCCCAGCGAGCGGTCATAAAGTCTATGGTTTCCACTGCTCGCAGGGCAATCACATACTCATAGCGGCGACCATCACCCACCACGCCAACGGATTTCACCGGCAGGAAAACAGCAAAAGCCTGGCTGGTCTTTTGATACCAGTCGGCCTTACGCAGTTCTTCAATGAAAATAGCATCCGCCTGGCGGAGAATATCCGCATATTCCTTTTTGACCTCGCCCAGGATGCGAACACCGAGGCCCGGCCCCGGGAATGGGTGACGGTATACCATGTCATAAGGCAGACCCAGCTCCAGACCTATGGTTCGAACCTCATCCTTGAACAGCTCACGCAGCGGCTCAACCAACTCCATCTTCATCTCTTCCGGCAGCCCGCCCACATTATGATGGGACTTGATGACATGGGCCTTACCGGTTGTTGAACCAGCAGACTCAATAACATCCGGATAGATGGTGCCCTGGGCCAGAAAAGTGATGTTGTCCAGGGCACTGGCATGTTCATCAAACACTTCGATAAAGGTATTGCCAATAATCTTGCGCTTGTCTTCAGGATCCTGAACACCGTTCAGGCGACCCAGAAACAGCGCTTCAGAGTCCGCACGAATAACCCGAACCCCCATATTTTCTGCAAACATGGCCATCACCTGATCGCCTTCATGAAGGCGGAGCAGACCATTATCAACAAAAACGCAGACCAGCTGATCACCAATAGCCTTATGCAGCAGCGCCGCTACGACACTGGAATCAACACCACCGGACAGTCCCAGCAACACCTTCTGTTCACCCACCTGCTCACGAATACGGGCAATAGCGTCATCGATGATCTTGCCTGGCGTCCACAGTTTCTGACACCCGGCAATATCAACCACAAAACGCTCTAGAATTCGTAATCCTTGGGTGGTATGTGTCACTTCAGGGTGGAACTGGACACCGTAATACTGCTTTTCTTCGCAAGCCATGGCAGCAATCGGGCAGGAGCCAGTGGAAGCAGCAACCACAAAGCCTTCAGGTATGGCGGTCACTTTATCTCCATGGCTCATCCAGACATCCAGAGTCAGACGACCACCTTCACAGACATGGTCTTCAATGCCATCAAAAAGGCGCACTTTCTCTTCCAGCTGAACCTGGGCATAGCCAAACTCACGCAGATCAGAGGTACTGACCTTGCCACCCATCTGCTCTGCCATGGTCTGCATGCCATAGCAGATACCCAGCACAGGCACACCGAGTTCAAAAACAATATCTGCGGCTTTTGGAGAGTTGTCACCGGTAACGGATTCAGGGCCGCCGGACAAAATGATCGCTTTCGGGCTGAACTCCCGAATAGCGGCAGCATCCATATCATAGGGATGCAGTTCACAATAAACACCGATCTCACGCACTCTTCGGGCAATGAGTTGGGTGTACTGGGAACCAAAATCAAGAATCAGAATGCGGTCTGAATGGATATCCTGGGACATGATTAATCTCTAAGTCCTGTGATCAGCAAGGCCGGGAGGCTTACCCTTACTGAAAGTAAACAGCCGGTCAGAAGCTATCTCATTTCTGTCCGGCTGCAGGTGTCAACATGAACAACGCTGTGAAGCAGTCTTAACCAACACGGTAGTTAGGCGCTTCCTTGGTAATCGTTACATCGTGAACATGGGATTCGGCCATACCGGCATTGGTCACGCGAACAAACTGTGGCCGGGTGCGCATGGTTTCCATATCAGCAGAACCGGTATACCCCATCGCGGCACGCAAGCCACCCACCATCTGATGGATAATGGCATGGAGAGGCCCCTTGTAAGGTACACGCCCTTCAATACCTTCTGGAACCAGCTTTTCAGCACCCGCTTCGGCACTCTGGAAATAACGGTCACTGGAACCGGAAGCCTGGGACATTGCCCCCAGAGAACCCATGCCACGATAAGCCTTGTAGCTACGCCCCTGGTAAAGCTCCACTTCACCCGGCGCTTCTTCAGTACCCGCCAGCATACTGCCCAGCATGACGGTACTGGCACCGGCAACAATCGCTTTTGCCATATCACCGGAAAAACGGATACCGCCATCAGCAATAACAGGCACTCCGGTGCCTTTCAGCGCTTCAACCACATTGGCTACCGCAGTGATCTGAGGCACACCAATACCGGTCACAATACGGGTAGTACAGATAGAGCCCGGACCGATACCCACTTTAACACCATCAGCACCCGCTTCGACCAGAGCTTTGCCAGCCTCGGCGGTGGCTATATTTCCACCGATCACCTGAACCTGCGGGTAGTTTTCCTTTACCCACTTCACTCGCTCAATCACACCACGGGAATGGCCATGAGCAGTGTCGACGATAATGACATCAACGCCAGCAGCCACCAGGGCAGCGACACGATCAGGCGTTTCCGCCCCGGTACCCACCGCTGCCCCGACGCGCAACTGTCCCTGACTGTCTTTCGATGCATTCGGGTACTGCTGGGCCTTTTTAATGTCCTTAACGGTCATCATACCGGTGAGATTGAACTGATCATCCACCACCAGCACTTTTTCAATACGATGCTTGTGCAGAAGCTTGCGAACGGTCTCCGGATCAGTACCTTCCTGAACCGTCACCAGACGCTCTTTCCGGGTCATGATCTCGGAAACGGCTTTATCCAGATTAGAAACAAAGCGGACGTCACGACTGGTAACAATACCCACCAGATCGCTGCCAGAAAGCACGGGAACACCGGAGATATTATGTCTGGAGGTCAGCTCCAGAAGATCTCTGACAGTGGCACTGGCATCAATGGTAATCGGGTCTTTGACCACACCACTTTCGTGCTTCTTAACCTTGCGCACCTCAGCGGCCTGCTGCTCCGGCGTCATATTCTTGTGAATAATCCCGATTCCGCCTTCCTGGGCCATGGCAATAGCCAGAGACGCTTCGGTAACGGTATCCATCGCCGCAGAAATCAGCGGAATATTCAGCTCAATACCGCGGGTCAGTTTGGTTTTCAGGGAGACATCTTTGGGGAGGACTTCGGAGTAGCCGGGCAGGAGGAGGACATCATCGAAGGTGAGTGCATCTTGTGCAATTCTCAGCATTGCCTGTTACCAAGAGTTTATTTTATGGGAAAAAAATTCGGACAAGTATACCCTATATTTCAACTTCAGCTAAACCACTTATTCAGGCAGAATACCAAAAAAACCGACAATCCCCCTGCCAGGCTTGATCCATGCACCACTTTACAGACAAACCGACGCAAAACGCTGAGGCATCCGCAAAAGCCCTCTCTGTTACGGAGTTAAATGGTAAAGCCAGGCGATTGCTGGAGATGAACTTCAATAATGTCCGTGTTGAGGGCGAAATATCCGGACTGGCCCGTCCCAGCTCCGGGCATTGGTATTTCACCCTGAAGGACAAACAGTCACAGATCCGCTGCGCCATGTTCCGCAACCGTAACCAGGCGCTTAAGTTTGTCCCGACTGAAGGCATGCTGCTGATGGTCAGGGGGCGCGTAAGCCTGTATGAAGGAAGAGGCGACTATCAACTGATTGTTGAACACATGGATAATGCCGGCACCGGTGACCTGCAAAAAGCCTTTGAGGTTCTCAAGGCAAAACTGGCCGCTGAAGGCCTGTTCGACATCACGCGCAAACAACCCCTGCCCGCTCACCCAAAGCATATCGGGGTGATCACCTCACCCACCGGCGCAGCCATTCGGGATATCCTCACCGTACTGAAGAGACGCTTTCCTGCCATACCGGTCACCATTATTCCCAGCTCGGTTCAGGGAGAGCAGGCAAAACACGAACTGGTCAATGCGCTAAAACTGGCAACAAGTGCCAACCGGTTTGATGTACTGATTATTGGTCGCGGCGGTGGTTCACTGGAAGATTTGTGGCCATTCAATGAAGAGTTGGTGGCCAGGGCCATAACAGACTGCCCTATCCCCATAGTCAGTGCCGTTGGTCATGAAATTGACTTTACCATTGCCGACTTTGTGGCTGATCACCGGGCCGCAACCCCATCAGCAGCGGCAGAAATCCTCAGCCCGGATCGCCAGGCCCTGTTAAATCAGCTTAACCTGATCAGCAGAAAGCTCACGACACTGACTCGTCATAAGCTGCAGTTAAGCCAGCGAGAGCTTGATAACCTGCAAAAACGGTTAAGACACCCCGGGGATCGTCTGAGAGACAACAGCCAGCGGCTGGATGATCTGGAAATCCGGTTAAAACAGGCCATCACCCTGAAACTGGAACGGGCTCAATCAAGCCTGGGTCGGCTCAGAGACCGGGCAAATCAACAGAACCCCCAACGTAAATTGGAGCTGCTGAAAAGCCGTAATGAATATATGGGGCAAAAGCTGATTCAGCTCATATCCAGCAGCCTGGAAAGACGCCACCTGAAACTGGAGAAAGTGTCTGGAGAATTGAACGCCGTGAGCCCTCTGGCAACACTTTCAAGGGGCTATGCCATCACCATGGCTGGCGATGCCATTATCCGAAGCAGCCAGCAGCTCCGGGAAGGCGATCAGGTAACCACACGATTCTTCAAGGGCGAGGCAATCTGCAAAGTGGAAAAAATCACAAATTAATATGAACCGCTAACCAGATGGTATCAACATCGGGTTGAGTCCACGCAACCCGATGCCTGCACCCGGCAGGCAGCATGATATAATCACCGGCATGGAGAGTGACAGAGGCTCTTTCCCCATCAAACTCCAGTACAGCTGAACCCCTTAACAACACCACCCACTCATCCCGGGACTGGTCATACCACTCTCCTATCGGCGTCGTATGACCACGGGAAACAATCCGCTCTATTTTCACGCCCCCGGATTCCTGCAGAGTCTCAAACAACTCTTCAGGTAATTCGTCAGGCATGTGTTCGAACAGATTGTTTTTCATTGATTACTCACCTGAACCAGTCAGGAACGCTTTGTCTTACGCTTCTCTTTGGCAAACTGCGCCGATTTTTCAACTCTGCGCTTACGGTGAGCCTGCCTCTGATCAACCTCTTTGGTTTCCGCATAAGGGTTATCACCTGAGCGGAACTCAATTCGAATAGGCGTTCCCATAATCTTCAGCACTTTACGGAAGGTATTTTCCAGATAACGTCGATAAGCTGCGGGCACCCGCTCAGTCTGGTTACCATGAATAATAATCGTTGGCGGATTCATGGCTCCAGCATGGCAGTAACGCAGCTTAATACGGCGATGATTGACCATGGGCGGCTGATGCTCCTTAACAGCATCTTCCAGAATTCGCGTCAGACGATTGGTGGACAGTTTACTCGTCGCCGCTTCATACGCCTCTTCAATAGAGTCATACAAATTGCCAACACCGGTACCGTGTTTTGCCGAAATCATGTGAATGCGGGCATAATTGATAAACCCGAGTCGACGCTTCAGCTCTGTCTTTACCTGGGTTTTCTGCTCTTCTTCCATGCCATCCCACTTGTTCAGTGCAATGACCACAGCACGCCCCGCGTCCAGAACAAAGCCCAGCAGATGCAGATCCTGCTCCACAATACCTTCACGGGCATCCAGCACAAGAACCACCACATTGGCATCTTCAATCGCCTGCAGCGTCTTGATGACCGAAAACTTTTCGATGGATTCGGACACCTTGCCTCTTCTGCGGACACCTGCCGTATCAATCAGCGTATAGTCCTGACCAAAACGCTCATAAGGAATGTAAACACTGTCACGGGTCGTTCCCGCCTGATCGTAAACAACCACTCGTTCCTCGCCTAACAGGCGGTTAACCAGGGTAGATTTACCCACGTTAGGGCGACCAACGATACCAATCTTGATACCTCTGGGCCTGGTTGACAGCTCATCAGACTCTTCTGCCTCACCGTCAGTACACTCCAGCAGCACGTCATTGATCATGTTGCTGACACCCCGACCATGCACGGCAGCAATATGATAGGCTTCGCCGATACCCAGGGAAGCAAAATCCGCCTCGGCCTGCTCAGCATCCACCCTGTCTACCTTATTCAGCACCAGGTGATACTTTTTACCCTGTTTGCGAAGGTGCAAAGCAATCATTTCATCAGCAGCTGTCAACCCGGCTTTGGCATCCACCAGAAACAGGACAACATCCGCCTCATTGATGGCCGCCAGCGACTGTTCTGCCATGGCAGAGTCAATCCCCTCTTCATCACCGGAAATACCGCCGGTATCCACGACAATATAGGGATGCGAACCAATTTTGCCCTCACCGTATTTCCGGTCGCGGGTTAACCCGGCCACGTTGGCTACCAAAGCATCCCGGGAGCGGGTCAGACGGTTAAAAAGGGTGGACTTGCCAACATTTGGCCGACCCACCAGGGCAATTACAGGAACCATAAGATTTACCAAAATTACAAATTACGCAGCGGGGAAATCATTCAGAACACGCTTTCCCAGCGCATCGGTCATCAGACCGAAATTGAAAACGGGCTGAATCCTTTTAAAGATTCAGCCCGACAACATTCTTAAAAGTCAGAAACCAGCTTCCACTACCCGGAAGCTTTTTCCTTCAAAGCAACCAGCTCACCATCAGCTGACAAGACCAGGATCAAGTCACCATCCACCAGAGGCTGGGTTTTAATTGCAGAAGAGTCAGCCTTGAAACGTCCAGCCTGACTGCCATCAACCTGCGACAACAGGTGCACATAACCCTCACCATCGCCGACCACAACATAACTGCTGAACGCTGCGGGTGCAGACAGCTGACGGAACTCAAAATCTTCCTGTCGCCAGTTAGCGGCACCGGTTCTCTGGTCAATGGAGCTGACATAACTCTCTTCACTGGTCAGGTAGATAGCACCAAACCCTTCTGACATGGATTCATAACTGGACAGCTCTTTTGCCCAGCGAACCCGGCCACTGTAAAGGTCCAACCCGGCAACATTGCCCTGGAAGCTGACAAAGAAAATGGAATCTCCAAGGATCAGCGGAGCCCCCTTGATATCAACCATCCGTTCCAGCTCAGTACTGCCCTTGGGGGCGGCAACCCGGGAACTCCACAATGGTGCACCGTTTTTCAGACGGAAGGCTTTTGCTTCGCCGCTGGCAAACCCGGCAAACACCGCTTCGCTGAAGATCAGTGGAGCAGCTGAACCTCTTAACGTCAGCGCCGGCTGCAGCGCTTCCTGACGCCAGAGGTACTGTCCGCTCTCAGCATCAAGCACGGTCAGACGGTCATCAATACTCTGCACAGCGACATAGAAACCATCAGTTATCGGCGCACTGAGAATCTCGCTACTGACTCGCTCTCGCCAGAGTTCATCGCCATTGTCCTGGTCCAAGGCAATCACTTCACCATCCAGCGTCCCAAGCAACACCATACCCGCTGCGGCACTGACGCCACCACCAACACGGGTATTGAGTTTTTTCTTCCAGACTTCCTTTCCGGTATCACGCTCAAGTGCAAAAACCGTACCTTCTGCGCCAGAAACAAAGACTTTATCGCCATCCAACGCGGGCTTCAGGCTTTCAAATCGCTTGCCAACCCCTTTGCCAACACCCCTGGACCACACTTCAACCAGCCTGACCTTTTCCTCAGCAATCGTCTGGAGAGGTTTGGCCGTTCTCACCTCCTCTTCATCCGATGAAAAAAGACTGCATGCAGAAAGTCCCAGCATCAGCAGAAGAATCAAAGAGCCTTTAAATAACCTCTCCATTGCGTTACCCCTCCTGAGGTGCCATTGCGGCCAGATCGTCCAGCTTGAGTTGCAACAACGGACGGTTCAGGCCGTTGTCCTGTGCGGCATCGACCGCTTTGCGGTAAGCCGTCTCGGCCTGCTTACGATCACCAAGGGCGAGGTAAGCATCGCCTTTTGCTGACTCTACGGTTGCCTCATAGGACTTGCCAGCATTCAGTCGGGTCAGGATATCCAGCGCCTGCTGACCATTCCCGGAAGACTCACTGATCAGTACCCTTGCCAGCCGGACACTGGCCATTGTCTGAATTTCAACTGCGGGTTTCTGAGCCAGAACCCACTCCAGGGAAGCCCGGGCGGCACTTAACTGGTTATCTTGCACCTGCTGCTGAGCCAGAAAAAGCGTTGCAAAGGCGGCATACTGACTGCTGCCATGATCCTTTTGCAATGAAGATACAACGTGACTTACCGTTGCTTTTTGCTCCTCAGTCAGCGGCGCTGATAACTGGGCCTGTTGCTCCAGAGAGGATCCATTGGAAATAGTATCCAGCAAGTTCTGATAAAGCGATGAAGCTTCAGCAATTTCCTGCTGCTGCGTCTTCTGCCAGTACTGATAACCGGAAACCGCTGCCAGTGTCATGGCAACACCCAGCACAACTGGCTGACCATAGTCTTTCCATAGATTCTTGAGCAGTTGGACCTGCTCTTCATCAGATTGGTAACTCACCCTTTACTCCTGACTTCTTTCCTGAAGCCGTTAACAGTACAATCGCATCAACGAGCAGTTTACTGAACAGCAGTATTCTATAGTACTTTTTGCAAATGTCCGGCCACATCGGCGATTGGCAGCTGCTGCTGGGCTTCATCCGTCCTCAGGGATTTCACAGTAACCATCCCCGCACCCAACTCATCTTCGCCCAGAATGAGAGCATAGGCAGCACCGCTACGATCTGCACGCTTCATTTGTGCTTTAAAGCTGCCACCGCCGCAATTCATCAGAATCTTCAGCTCCGGCAATCCATCACGCAGTCTTTCCACTAACGGAAGCGCCCGGTGGCCAACACCCTCACCGACAGCAACCACCGCCACATCCACCCGATTAGAAACGGATTCCGGCAGTAACTGCAGCGTTTCCAGCATCAACACCAGACGCTCAATACCCATGGCAAAGCCCACGGCAGGTGTCGGCTTGCCACCCAACATCTCAACCAGCGCATCATAACGACCGCCAGCACACACAGTTCCCTGGGCACCCAGGCTTTCTGTCACCCATTCAAAAACGGTTCTGCCATAATAATCAAGTCCACGCACCAGTCTTGGATTCACGCGATAAGCAACACCCGCCTCATCCAGAATCTGCTTTAACTGCGCAAAGTGTTCCTGTGACTCTTCGTCCAGATAGTCAAACAGCTCGGGTGCACCGGCAACAATTTTCTGTGTGTTTTGATCTTTACTATCGAGAATTCTCAGCGGGTTGATGGTCAGGCGACGACGGCTGTCGTCATCCAGCTCTGACTCATAATCCCTGAGATAAGTCACCAGAGCTTCACGATAACGGATGCGGGCTTCCAGAGTCCCCAGAGTATTCAGCTCCAGCGTGACATGCTTTGTCAGACCAAGCTTCTGCCAGAACCGTGCCGTCATCATGATCATTTCCGCATCAATATCCGGACCTGTCATGCCATAGGCTTCAACACTGATCTGGTGAAACTGGCGATAACGGCCTTTTTGCGGACGCTCATAGCGGAACATCGGGCCAGAAGTCCACAACCGCTGAATCTGGTTGTAAAACAGGCCCTGCTGAATACCTGCGCGAACAACCCCGGCAGTGGCCTCAGGACGAAGGGAGAGCTTGTCACCATTGCGATCTTCAAAGGTGTACATCTCTTTCTCAACAATATCCGTACCAGAGCCAATACCCCGACTGAACAGGGCAGAGCTTTCCACAATCGGAACCCGGATTTCCTGATAACCATAAGTGCTCAGGACAGAGCGTACCTGCTGCTCAAGGTACTGCCAGACAGGGGTCTGTTCAGGAAGAATATCATTCATCCCACGGATGGCTTGAAGCTGCTTGCCCAAGTTCAAATGTCCTCTACCAAAAACACCACATAACTTCACCCGGTTCGTCAGGAACAGGCGATTTGGCGGTTCGCAATAAAAAGTAGGCAACTATAACCGTTAACGCCTTTGTGTGACAATCCCACAGCCCTTCCATTAAAGAATGCCCATCGCTGTCGGGAGTTTCTTCACTGAAAGGACATAGTTTTAAGGACTATTGATTTACCCCTGACCACTGCCTGTTAACAGGACACTGGCCACCCGGGTATTCGAGCTTGGTTTGGCTACCGGCTCGCCATCCAGCAGGATACTGTCCACGCCAGAGGTATTACCGAACCGCAAATTCACTGGGGGAAAAACATCTAGATTAATGGAAGACCCGGCTCTCTGCACGGTTGAAATCAGCACTTCACCGGTGGCATCCTTGATTTCAACCCAGCAATCTTCTGAGAAATTAATAACAAGAGGCTGAATCAGATCAACAATTGGTGAATTGGGCTCATCTGTCGTATCAACAACCTCGGAACCGGCCATGGCAATTGGGAGAACCTCTGAAATGGTCTCTTTCAGAACAGGCTGATCCTTTTCCAGGCTTGGGTCTTCTTTTAAAATTGTGGTGTCATCAGCTGGAACAGCCTCTTCCTCCACGCTCTCGCTAATTTCCGCAGCAGAGGGGACAGAGACAACACTGACATCAGTCACCAGAGGCTCAGGCACATCCTCAGATACGTCTTCGATAATGGCCACCTCGACCACTGGTTCGATACCCAGCAAGCTATTCCAAAGGTAATAACCAAACCCTCCCAGCGACACAAGCAGCAAAAGCGCAAGCGCATATACCGGAGAAGGTGCACTGTGAGCTCGCAGCGGCTTCAACTTCTTAGAACCCTGTAAACGCGGAGATTCCAGCCCATCGACACCCATAAAATGGTCAAAGTCCCTGACCAGATCTTCGCCATTAAGCCCCACCAGTTTCGCATAATTACGAATATAGCCACGGACAAATGCCGCCTGTGGCAGGATATCAAACGTGCTCTCCTCAATGGCCTTAACATAACTTTCGGTAATCTTCAGGCTTTCAGCCACTTCAAGGATAGATAGCCCCTGACTGTCACGGGCCCGGGCAAGCACAGCACCGGGAGCAAACGTCTGAATAGCTTCTTCCTGCTGAGTATCCTGTTCACTCATGACCCAATCGACTCCGATAATGCTTCAGCTCCACAGAGCCGGGATACAACCTTTCCAGCTTCAAAGCATAACCTGCCGCTTTATCCTGAGCCCGGTTTGCCCTTGCCAGCTCAATACCCAGTAGCAAGCTGCGAGGACTCTGCTCAGCCGACCCGGCAAAGGCCTGGTAGTGCTGCCACCCTGTGTAGAGATTGCCTTGCTCTTTGTAGATAGCGGCAAGCTCCAGATTGGCCCTTGGCAAGTTACTGTTCAGACGAAGAGCCCGGGTAAAGTGATCAACCGCCAGGGAAGACCGGCCCATCCGCAAAGCAACAATCCCGAGGTTTTCAAAGGTTCGGCTGCGCTGGGAATATGCAACATCCCCGGAAGCCAGTTGAAACTGACGATAAGCGTCCTGAAGCCGGTTTCTGGAGAACAGGAAAGCACCAAAGTTATTGCGTATGTCCGCGGCATCAGGGTCAATGGCCAGCGCCTTGTTGAACGCCTGCTCGGCAAGCTGATCCTCCCCCTGACGCTGATAAGCCATACCCAGCATGCCATGGACACTGGCCGAATAGGGCTCAATCTCAAGCGCTCTTTCCAGCGGCCTTACCGCTTTTTCCGAGTAACCTTCCTGAAGATAACCCCTGGCCAGATTCATATAGTCCACCACTGCCCTGTTCTCATTAACAGGCCGACTGTCCGTGGTGACACAGCCTGTCAGTGCCAGAGATACAGAAAACAGTAGTGCAATGGGCCTCAATTTGACTCCCATGCTGATCCCCACATTTGCAATTTATAAATATATCCGGGACGCCGTTGAGAGTAGCAACCTGCGGGAGCCTGTCGGATAACAGATGCATCCCGGACAGCTTATACCTGTCTGGCTGCTATGTAGCGCTCACTGCGCCGGGTCTTATCCATTACATTGCCCACTAACTGACCGCAGGCAGCGTCAATATCATCACCTCTTGTCTTTCTTACGGTGACATTAAAACCAGCCAGCTGCAAACTCTCCTGAAACCGCCTCACTGCATTATTGCTGGGTCTTTCATACCCTGAATGAGGAAATGGATTGAACGGAATGAGGTTTATCTTACAGGGCAGATCTTTCAGCAAAGCAATCAGCTGCTGTGCCTGTTCAGGTTGATCATTCACACCGGCAAGCAACGTATACTCGATCGTAACGACCCGCTTACTGTCCGTCAAACTGTTCATGTAATGATGGATCGCATCCAGCAGCTGATCCAGCGGATACTTCCGGTTGATCGGGACCAGCTGGTTTCTCAGCTCATCATTTGGCGCATGCAGTGACACTGCCAGGGAGACATTAGATACCTCACTTAACTTTCTCAGCGCAGGCACAACACCGGATGTACTTAACGTCACCCGACGTTTGGAAAGTCCATAGCCAAGGTCGTCCATCATCAGGTCCATGGCATCAACGACATTATCGAAGTTCATCAATGGCTCGCCCATCCCCATCATAACCACATTGGTAATGGATCGATCCATCCTGGCCGGTACATTGCCAAAATGACGGGCTGCAACCCATACCTGGCCAATGATTTCCGCCACCGTCAGGTCAGAGTTAAAACCCTGCTTGCCCGTAGAACAGAAACTGCAATCCAGGGAACAGCCTGCTTGGGAGGAGACGCACAGCGTTCCGCGTCCATTTTCAGGAATAAATACCGTTTCAACACAACTGCCACTGGCCACCCGCACAACCCACTTGCAGGTCCCATCCTCAGAAAAATGGCTGCTGACCACCTCTGGACCGCGAATTTCAGCATTGGCCTTAAGCCGCTCACGAAGGGATTTACTGATATTGGTCATCTCATCGAAATTATCAACCCGATGATGATGAATCCACTTCAAAACCTGATCAGCACGGAATTTTTTCTCACCAATAGTAAGAAAGAAGGCTTCCATTTTTTTCCGTGAAAGCCCCAGCAAATTGACTTTGGCTGCCTGAGTGGCCAGCTCGCCAGCCAGTTCACTGGCCTGATCGATAATAGATGGCTCGATCAATTCTGACATCTTATTAATACCTCAAAGCCATCAGAAGGCCTGCCTCCTGATGGCTTATATTCTCATGTTTACCCCGAACACGGTCAGGCCAGGGCAAACTGACAATTTGTCAGCGGGCTGATTCCGTTAACGTGTTCTGGGGCAAATCTCCGAACCTTCGAAGAAGTAGGCCACTTCACGCTCAGCAGAAGCTACTGAGTCCGATCCATGAACCGCATTTTCATCGATGGTCTCTGCAAAATCAGCCCGAATGGTGCCTTCAGCAGCTTCCTTCGGGTTAGTAGCGCCCATCAGCTCACGATTCAGGGCTACGGCATTCTCGCCCTCAAGGACGGATACCACAACAGGCCCTGACGTCATAAACGCAACCAGGTCCTGATAAAATGGACGCTCTTTGTGCTCAGCGTAGAAACCACCCGCCTGCTCGTCAGAAAGATGGATCATCCTGGTCGCTACAACCTGCAAACCAGCCTGCTCAAAACGAGCAAGAATTTTACCGATGACACTCTTGGCTACTGCATCAGGTTTTATAATGGATAAAGTGCGCTCTACCGCCATTACGATCTCCAGATTGTCATTTTCGAGCCCTTTCGGGATTGTTATTACTTATTAAAAACGTACGACTCTCTCAGCTTTCCATGTCTTGGAGCCTGTCGGACTTAAGCGTCCGTAGCGAGGATTGCGAGAAATTGAGGATAAAAATTTCTGTTTCTGAGGAGAATAGCGGGGCTATTTGACGAAGAAGCAGGAATTTTTAGACCAATTTATCGCAACCGCAGTAGGACAGTCTTAAGTCCGACAGGCTCCCTGGCTCAGGCTGTCCGTAGCAGGAGTTCTGGCAGCATTGTATACAATAGAGTCGATAGTGTCAGTTCTTTCAGCCTCAACGCCAAAAAATCACTCTTCAGACTCTTCAATCCAGGCCATCTGAATGGCCTCAAGCACCTTTTCACCACAACGCTCAGGATCATCTTCAAAACTGTCCAGCGCCAGAACCCAGCTTCTCAGATCGACAAAATTGACATACCGGGGATCCACATCCGGATAAGCCTCATAAAGCTCAATGGCAATATCATAAACATCTGCCCACTTTAAACTCATTGCCCCACTCCATGATCATTGCGCTGCTCTGTTCGGGAAAACCCCAAACAGACCAGCAACCGACATCAACGACGTTCAGAAACCTGGTTAATGGTGTACCTGGGAATCTCTACCACCAGCTCCTCATCACCCACCACAGCCTGACAGCTCAGCCGGGACTCAGGCTCAAGCCCCCAGGCCTTGTCCAGCATGTCTTCTTCGAGCTCATCCGGCTCTTCCATGCTGTCGAAGCCTTCCCTGACAATGACATGACAGGTGGTGCAGGCACAGGACTTTTCACAGGCGTGTTCAATTTCAATACCATTCTGCAAAGCTGCGTCGCACACTGTGACTCCGGGCTCAACTTCGAGAACAGCACCTTCCGGGCACAATTCATCGTGAGGTAGAAAAACGATACGAGTCATTCAGAACTCCTCCAAATCATCTAACTTCTGTCCGGAAAGAGCCTGACGAATACCCTGGTTCATTCGACGGGCAGCAAATTCTTCACTGGACTTGGCAATACGTTCAATTTCACGGGCAATGGACTTGGCATCACCGGTTTCACGGCACTGTTTCAGCGATTCAACATCTGCCAGCAATGCACCGTATTCATCTTTATCGAGCAGTGTCTGGCCATCCTTATCCAACGCAACTACCAGTGCTTCAACAACCCGATCAGCCTCAACCTGCTGCTCAAGCAGCGCCCTGGCATCACGATCATCACCGGCATGGGCAAACGAATCTTTCAGCATTCGGGAGATATCAGAATCACTGAGACCATAAGAAGGCTTCACCTGAATGCTGCTCTTAACCCCGGTGGACAATTCCTCCGCAGCAACACCCAGCAAACCATCCGCATCCACCTGAAAGGTCACACGGATTTTAGCACCGCCCGCAGGCATGGCAGGAATTCCACGCAACTCAAACCGGGCAAGGGAGCGATTATCACGAATCAATTCTCGCTCCCCCTGGAAGACATGAATAGCCATGGCCGTCTGACCATCCTTGCAGGTGGTAAATTCCTGAGCCCGACTGACCGGAATGGTGGTATTGCGATGAATCACCTTTTCCATCAGGCCGCCCATGGTTTCCAGCCCCAGGGAGAGTGGAATCACATCCAGCAGCAGCATATCTTCTGCCGATTTATTACCAGCCAGAACATTAGCCTGAAGAGCTGCACCAACGGCCACGACCCGATCAGGGTCAATGGAGGTCAACGGTTGCCTGCCGGAAAATTCCTTAACCCGTTCACGAACCCTTGGCATGCGGGTAGAGCCACCCACCATAACCACTTCATCAATCTCATTCGCCTTCAGCCCGGCATCCCGAAGGGATCGCTTGAATGCCCGAATGGTACGATCAATCAAGGGGTCTACCAGTTCGTTAAACTGCGCGCGGGAAAGCGTACCACGCCACTCACCAAAGTTGACTTCCACTTCAGATCCGTCGGCCAACCCTTCCTTAACCCGACAAGCCTCAACCATCGCTTCCCGAAGCTGCAATGGGTTAATTGAGGACTCATCAACCCCCGCTTCACGAAGCATCCAGCGTGCCACCAGACGGTCAAAGTCATCACCACCCAGGGCAGTATCACCACCGGTGGCCATCACTTCAAACACGCCTTTTTCCAGACGCAAAATTGAAATATCAAAAGTACCACCGCCAAGATCGTAGACAGCGATAACGCCTTCGCCCCCCTGATCCAGACCATAGGCAACGGCTGCCGCAGTAGGCTCATTCAGCAGACGATAGACCTTCAGCCCTGCAAGCCTGGCAGCATCTTTGGTTGCCTGTCGCTGGGCATCATCAAAGTACGCCGGTACAGTAATCACGGCACCATCCAGATCACCACCCAGCGTCTCTTCTGCACGACCAACCAGGGAACGGAGAATCTCGGCAGACACTTCAACCGGGCTGACGTCACCACTGCGGGTTTTGATAAACGGCATTCCTTCGCTTTTTCCCGAAGCGTCGGTTACAAACTGGTAAGGCAGCACACCGCCAAGGGCATCAACATCCTCAAGCCCGCGCCCCATCATGCGCTTGACAGAGACAATGGTATTGCCCGGGTCAATCAGCGCACTGGCTTTTGCGCTGTTGCCAACATCAATTCCCTGCTCGCCGTAGTGAACAACAGAAGGCAAGGTATGATGGCCATCGATATCAGGAAGCGTCTCAGCAGCACCTGATCGAACAGCTGCAACCAGGGAGTTGGTGGTTCCCAGGTCAATGCCTACAGCACGCTTGTATTGATGAGGTTCCGGAGCCTGTCCCGGCTCGGAAATCTGCAGTAACGCCATATCTGCCTCTTCTCTTCCTGATTAATCGTCCAACAACTCGGATTCCAGCTGTTCCAGTTCGGCCGCCAGCTTTACCATGAACTGCATCTTTCTGACAACCGTTTCTGCCTGCTCAAGATCCTGCTCAGTCCCAGATACCCAGAAGCCTTCGAACTGCTGAAGATATCGAAGAATATCAGCATCCACCTGACTGGCCAGCCTCTCAACTTCCTGCTCAGGATTTGATGCAGACCTGATATCCGCGACAGCCTCACGCAACTCCATCTGCTCCATCAGAAATCCGGAATCCATAATGGTGTTGCGCTCCATATCCACATCACGGCCTGCCAGCTTCAACAAATAGATCGCCCTTGGCAACGGCTGTTTCAGCGTATTAAAGGCTTCATTAACATGGGAAGCATACTGGATAGAGATACGCTGCTGACGCTCATCATCCCCGGCAAACCGGTCAGGATGAACTGCCCGTTGCAACGCACGGTACTGACTGGACAGGCGTTGCAGGTCAACCTGACAGGAAACAGGCAACTCAAAAAGCTCAAAATAGTTTTTGGTTAAATCAACCACAATGCAATCTATTCCCAAGTCAGAAATGACAAACCCGGAGCATTCAACAGCAAAAAAGAACACCCCATAAACAAATAAGGCCCGACCAGTGAGAACCAGCCAGGCCGGAAGGCAGATCAAAAGTGTCAGCCAACTTCTATAACAGTATTAACGAAGCCGGAAAGCTTCAAAATTACCGTCAGCCAGCATCAGCAACGTTAAAGCTTTCACCGCAACCACACTCACTGGCAGCATTCGGATTGTTAAATTGCAAACCTTCGTTGAGCCCTTCCTTTACCAGGTCCAGCTCTGTGCCATCCAGGTAAACCAGACTTTTCGGGTCAACAAACACTTTGACTTCGTGATCTTCAAAAACCAGATCATCCTCATCAACTACATCCACAAATTCAAGGACGTAGGCCATACCAGAGCATCCCGAAGTACGTACACCCAGCCTTATGCCGAGCCCCTTGCCCCTGCGGGAAAGCTGCCCTTTAATGTGACGGGCAGCCGCAATGGTTACGGTAATTGCCATTTAAAACTCCATCCACTTCCGGGAAACCAAACGATTACACCGGCTATATTCCTGCACTATTTAAAGACAGCACTTCTGCACATGAATACCCGGAACCGCATCAGGCAGCTGGAGCTGCATCATCATGCTTCTGCTTGGCCCGATAGTCATCGATTGCCGCCTTAATGGCATCTTCAGCCAGCACCGAACAGTGAATTTTAACCGGTGGCAGTGCCAGCTCTTCGGCAATATCGGTATTCTTGATGGTTGCCGCTTCATCCAGCGTCTTGCCCTTCATCCACTCGGTTGCCAAAGAACTGGAAGCAATAGCAGAGCCACACCCATAAGTTTTGAAGCGTGCGTCTTCAATAACGCCTTCATCATTGACCTGAATCTGAAGACGCATAACATCTCCACAGGCTGGGGCACCGACCATGCCAGTGCCCACGCTTTGAGAATCCTGGTCAAGCTTACCTACGTTGCGTGGATTCTCGTAGTGATCGATAACCTTTTCGCTGTATGCCATTTTTCTCTCCTCTGAAGTTTTGTTTGTGGCAAAACTTCATAAAAAATCAGTGTGCGACCCATTCAACCTGACTGAGGTCAACGCCATCTTTGTACATATCCCATAGCGGTGACAGCTCTCTCAGTTTTGCAACCGCTACTCTGATCTCTGCTACGGCATGATCCACTTCAGCCTCTGAAGTAAAGCGACCCAGACTGATCCTCAGGGAACTATGGGCCAACTCATCACTCAAGCCCAGGGCCCTCAGCACATAAGATGGCTCAAGGCTGGCGGAGGTACATGCCGAGCCAGAGGAGATAGCAAGGTCTTTCAGGGACATCATCAGAGACTCCCCTTCAACAAAGGCAAAGCTGATATTCAAAATCCCCGGAACCCGCTGTTCAAGAGAACCATTCACATGAACTTCTTCCAGGTCGGACAGCTGGGAAAGCACTCGATCTTTCAACACCGCCAGACGCGCTCTTTCTGAATCCATCTCCGCCGCAGCAATACGGCATGCCTCACCCATACCAACGATCTGGTGAGTGGCCAGAGTACCGGAGCGCATACCCCGCTCATGACCGCCACCGTGCATCTGGGCTTCCAGACGAATTCGGGGCTTGCGGCGGACATAAAGAACACCGATACCTTTCGGGCCATAGAGTTTATGGGCAGAAATGGACAGCAGATCGACTTTCATCGTTGCCATATTCAGCGGAATTTTGCCGACACTTTGTGCCGCATCCACATGAAAGACAATCTTGCGTGAACGGGTCAGATCACCAATGGCGTCAATATCGTTGATCACACCAATCTCATTGTTGACGTGCATCAAACTCACCAGAATGGTGTCATCACGCAGGGCATTTTCCACCATTTCCGGCGTGATCAGGCCATCGCTGTCAGGCTCCAGGTAGGTGACTTCAAACCCTTCCCGCTCCAGCTGACGGCAAGGGTCCAGTACCGCCTTATGTTCAATTCGGGAGGTAACAATGTGCTTGCCCTTTTTGCTGTAAAAATGAGCAACACCCTTAATGGCCAGATTATCGGATTCAGTAGCACCGGACGTCCAGACAATCTCTCTTGGATCAGCATGAATAAGATCGGCAACCTGACGACGGGCATCTTCAACAACCTCTTCAGCACGCCAGCCAAAGACATGGGAGCGGGAAGCCGGGTTACCGAAATTACCTTCAAGAGAGAGGCACTGAATCATCTTCTCAGCCACTCGCGGGTCAACCGGCGTTGTTGCGGAATAATCGAGATAAATAGGTAATTTCATCTGGTACATCTCCAGGCGGTCAGTACGCTCAATACCCTTGATTCGCAAAGGGTTAAAATCATCATGCCACTACACACGCATCTTCAAAGCACTGTAAAAAGATGCCTTACAGGATGGTGTCAGCGGCAATTTTGTTGTCTTGCTGCTCATCCTGACGAATAGCAACACTTTGCACTTCCCTGCGCGCAACAAGATCAGCGAGGCTGATCCCTCCAAGAAACGAATGAATCTGTTCACTCAGGTCCTGCCACAAGTGATGGGTCAGACAGGTTACACCTTTCTGGCAACCGCCTGCTCCCTTGCACTTTGTAGCGTCTACGGACTCATTAACAGCATCGATCACCTGGGCAACATAAATAGCTTCAGTACCACGACTGAGTCGATAGCCTCCCCCGGGCCCCCGCACACTGCAAACCAGATCACCACGACGTAGCTTGGAAAACAGCTGTTCCAGGTAAGAGAGAGAGATTTCCTGACGATCCGATATATCTGCGAGAGAAACCGGCCCCTGATCGGAATGAAGTGCCAGATCCAGCATGGCGGTCACCGCATAACGTCCTTTGGTCGTCAATCTCATACAGCATCTCTCTTGCTATTCAGGCAGAGTTATCACTCTTTATCCGTTCATGATCACCTTAAGCCCAAGATTCTTAACTGTGACTCCCCGGACAGCAGAATATTTACAGACTCAAGGTACTTGCGCGGCATTATGAAATACCCTAGCAAAATAGTCAACTATTAGCGATAAAACTTAAACGAATTGTCAAATAAATCGGAGATGAAAAAGATGTTAAAAAGCAGATTCATATATTTTTTCGGCATTTTATAGAAAGCAGCTCCAACTTTCAAAGACACTTTTCCCAGTAGCTGGCACACCACAATTGACCAGCAAATTCCCCTCCTGCTGAGTTAGTTTCACTGACAACAGCGTTAACCGGGGATCTTTTAGAGAAAATACCTGTCTAAAAATTGCGACTCCCTCACAAAGGAATCAACCGAGAACCATTATTTACCCAAGGATTGCAACAATGGATACTCAACTCTACACAGCCCTGATCCAAAGCTTTTCTGCACAACTCGAGCAACGCCTTTTAGACGATACATATCGACTGGACACAGAAAACACATGCCTGATAAGCAATAGAAGAAAGGTTATCTGCATTGTCAACGAAGAGATTGGCGAACACAAAAACAGCCCACTCAATCTAGCGCTTGCGAAGGCATTTTACGACAAACTCCCTCCACAGATTAAAAGCCTCGCGCAACTCAGGGTTGCACCGCACAACGCCAGCAAATCCCTGGTCAGGCCAGCCAATGATGCAACACTAAAAGAAAAATACCCGACTCCAGGCCCACGAACGGCATCAGCCAATGCATCATCCAGATCTGAAAACCTGCTGACGGATGAACACTACAAAAGACTTAAAAGTCTTCTGGAAAACCAGACAGATAGTGCATACTTTAACGATGATGCCGCAGCCATCACATCGCTGGATGGGCAAATTCACTACATGCCCGGAAAAAACGGTAAGTTCAAAATAGATTTAACCTGCGCCAAACTACCAAATTACAGGGCCATAAAAGAACATTACACTGAATGGGCAACAGCAACATCTGCCGCCCAATGGGACAAATCTGCGTTACGGGGCAAAGATAAGACCTTTCCCAAGAAACATACCAAGGCAACACCTGGTTTATTAAAAGCATCTCTGCCACCCACGCCCCACACAAAATCTCCTGCAACAAAACCCAAAAGCTCACCCATCAAACAAAAGCCCCTTGAACCGCGTGAATATCAAAGCGAAAAAAAACTGACACGACCGACAATGACTGCTGCACAACCCCCTTCAGGGAAGGTGCAATGGCAAATCCAACAATTCCTGGACAATATCGATGCTGAAATTGATCTGATAAACATTCCCGGCCCTGATAATGCTTCTCGCTGGGACCCCGAGACAAAATCACGTATTCGCAGCGCACTCAAAAATACATTTGCTCTCTACCGCGAGCAATTCAAAAGCGGTCAATGGTGCAATACCACTCAGAAACTGCAGAATGATTTAGACAAATTAAAAGAAATGCAAAGAAGCATGTACCATGCAGCCAGATCACCCGACGCAAAACCAGAAGACCTTCCCCTGAAAGGCATTAAAAACAGAGACTATGATTGCCTGCCAATCTCACAAAATCAGTGTGAAATACATAACCAGAATTATCTCTTTTTCGTCACTGCCTACCAGCTTATTGGCGAGGATGCTCTTTGCCCGGAAACACACCCTATACCGAACGAAGAGATTGAAGAAAAACGTAAAATTCAAAATAGCCTTATAAATCTTCGTAAGGAACGGGCAGATCTTGAAAGTCTAATAAGACAAACAGCCATCGACAATAAAGAAAAACGTGCCACTATTGAAGACCTAAAAAAGGAAGACCCAGAAGCCCATAAAAAAAAGATAAAGGAGAAAGCGGAGTCTATTTTTCTTAATGAACTACTCCTACCGGGACATGAAGAAGATTTAGCCAAGTTGCAAGATAAACTGCATCGTGAGGAAGAAAGAATAAAAGATATAGAAAGCAAAGAACGTGCAAAAGCTATTAACCTGGCCAAGGACTGGAGCAGCTTCTATAAATACCAACTATCAACAAAACAAACAGACAATCGCACCAGACACCTTCCAGAGAAATTTAATAATCCCATTGATCGTGGAAACACTTTCCCTTCATGGTTATTTGGTATTCCAAATGAGCTACACGTAAATTATGACATCATTCCCAAATCATCAATGGCAAAGGTATTGCAACAGAATTGGACGGCTGTCTGTGTCGACCAGAATGCTAAACATTTCTGCACACTGGTAAAACGAACCGATGGATCAATAGCCGAACTCAATGACAGTTGTGTCAACCCAAAAAGATTTCCAAATGTGCAAGCGATGATTGCGTACTTCATGGACCCAGACTGCAAATTTGGAATACGAATCCAAAAGAATTGAGAATAGACAACGCGAAGTTAAGATTAACAATGCCAATCGTCAAAATGGCTATCGCTGGCTATGCAGGGATATTACTGAGGAAAGATAAAAATCTGGTAGTCGGTACTGGACTTGAACCAGCGACCCCCACCATGTCAAGGTGGTGCTCTACCAACTGAGCTAACCGACTGAAGTGCCGCGCATATTATCAATACTTCTAAAAAATGCAATACCTTTGCCGCAACAATTTCAGCAGAAAATGCTGCGGCAATATTTCAGGAACTGCTCACGGGATCGGGACAATCATCCTGAAACAAAGCACCATATATCACTTGCCACCCACTCTAACCAGGAAAAAAGCCAGATCATCACTGGAAAGCCAGTCAGATTAAACTCACAGCTACGGTAGCGATGAACTGACACTCCCCGCCCTATCGGGCGAGGGTTCTTAGATCGCTCCAAGAACCTTCCTGCTTCAACACGCCTTCCCTAGATAGCGGGTTTTAAGCTGCTACCCCCGTTCCAGTCGCTCCACAGGCCAACCCCGCCAGTCCAGCGGTTTTGATATTCTTTGCTGCGTTTATATCCCTGTCGTGATGGGTTTTGCACTCAGGGCAATCCCATTCACGGATAGACAACGGCAGACTTTCATGGACAAACCCACAGCAGGAGCATCGCTTGGAACTGGGAAAGAATTGGTCTATCTCAACCAGAGCACGACCGGCCCAATCAGACTTGTACTTCAGTTGTCGTACAAACTCTCCCCAGTTGGCATCAGCGATGTGTTTTGCCAGCTTTGGATTTTTGATCATGCCCTTCACATTCAACGATTCAACGCACACAACTTGGTTCTCGTTAATGAGTGTACGGGATGCCTTGTGGGTAGCATCCATCCGGCAGTCGGCTATTTTTGCATGAAGACGGGCAACCTTGAGTTTTGCTTTAGCTCGGTTGTTGCTGCCTTTCTGCTTTTTAGCCAGTTGACGCTGAAGGTAGGCGAGCCTTTGCTCATAGCGTCGGGAGTGACGGGGATTGCCGGATTTTTTACCGTCCGATGTGATGAACAGATCGGTTAAACCTAAATCAATGCCTACTGTCTTGTTGCTGATAGGCATTGGTTTAGCTTCAAACTCACAAAGCATAGAGACAAAGTACCGGCCTGCCCGATCTTTGCTGATGGTGATACTGGAAGGCTCAGAAGCCAGTGGTCGGCTCCAGCGGATATTTAACGGCTCTTTACTTTTGGCGATGAACAGTTGGCCGTTTTTCATGCTGAAAGCAGCCTTTGTCAGCCGCATACTTTGCCTTGATTGTCTTCTTTTGAATTTAGGGTATTTAGCCCTGCCAGCCCAGAAGTTCTTGAAGGCTTCTTGCTGATCCCTGAGTGTTTGTTGCAGGATCACGCTGGAAACGTCAGCCAGAAATGGGAACTCTTTCTTGAGCGACACAAGCCGTTTTTCTGCCTCGGAATGAGAGATAGATTTCTCATCTTGGTAGTAGGCATCAGTACGGAACCGGAGCGTGTTGTTATAGACAAAACGGGAGCAACCAAACGATTGAGCCAGTAGCTTTTCCTGCCCAAGTGTTGGATAGAATCGTTCTTTGTTGGCACGTTTTGTTTTCATACAGAGAATATCACAGAAACGCTAAATACCTGTAAATAACTATAATTTCCGGTTCTGCAAGCCCTCTACGGGCTTGTTGCTTATATCACCGCCCGCATTGGGCGATGCTTTACGCAGATTTGGTAATCTCCTCTTTCACAGGTGCAAAGTCTTCTTTCTTTAACTCTGGCAATGGCCGCACCTTGCACTCAAGACCATGGTCTTTTAACACCTGGCACAAAGTATCAAAGCGGGAATCCACTTCATGGAGATGATCCAGCATAGCCGAGATGGCATGGGCGGTAGGGTCAGGCATTTCAGATGTGACGGCATAGGCATCAAAACCCATTTTCTCCGCCATCTTTTCCGCATTGGCATGACGGCGTTCACCATTGCTATCTGTCACCTCCGACTTCTTCACAATCCTGCCGGGAATACCAACAACGGTTGCCCCCGGCGGAACTGCACGCACAACCACCGCATTTGACCCAACTCTCGCTCCTTCTCCTACCACAAATGGTCCAAGCACTTTTGCGCCAGCTCCCACAACGACGCCATTAGCCAACGTCGGGTGCCGCTTACCCTGGTTCGCCGGATGTTCCTTGCCCTTATTGGGAGAAGTACCTCCCAGCGTCACACCATGATAAAGAGTGACATCATCGTGTATGACCGCCGTTTCACCAATTACAACCCCCATACCATGATCGATAAAAAAGCGTCGACCAATGGTAGCGCCTGGATGTATCTCAATACCGGTTAACCAGCGATTAAATGTTGACAGCATGCGCCCCAGCCAGAAAAACCCCGACGTCCAGAGTTTGTGCGACACCCTGTGCAGCAATAACGCGTGCAGCCCGGGGTAGTTGGTAACCACCTCGAAGGTGTTCCGTGCCGCCGGATCCCGGTCCATTACTGTTTTAATATCTTCTTTTATTCGCTCAAACATGGTCTGCGCCTGTCTGTTATTATCCCTGTCCTGCTCATTCTGTTTCTTTCGTGGCAAGACACCGCTGGGTTTCTGACAGAACCCCCCGAAGAATACTCAGCTCCACACGATCCGGACGAACCCGCCCATAAAGGCGACGCAATTTGGCCATAATCTTCTCGTGGCTGCTGTGATCGAGAAAACCAATCTCCAGCAACACCTGGTACAGATGGTCATAGTAACGCTCCATATCCTCCATATTTGCCAACTCATGACTGCGGGGCTCGGGCATCTCAAGGGCATCGGCACTGAGCAACTGCATCATCCGCAACTCGTAACAGAGTACCTGTACCGCCGCCCCCAGATTGAGAGAGCTGAATTCTTCATTGGTTGGGATATGAACCTGCAGATGACAGCGTCGCAACTGATCATTGGTCAGGCCTTTATCTTCCCGGCCAAAAATCAGGGCGACCTTATGGATCACTGCTTCGTCAATAATGCTCCGGGCACATGCTCGGGGGTCCACCAGCGGGAGAGAAACACCTCTTACCCGGGCGCTGGTACCCACCACAAACTGACAATCCGCCAGGGCCTCATCCAAAGTTGCACAAACCCTGGCATTTCGCAGGATATCGTCAGCGCCAGAAGCCAGGGCTGTTGCGGTGCCGGATGGAAACTCATCCGGCGCGACCAGACATAACTGGCTTAACCCCATGGTTTTCATGGCACGGGCAGCAGCCCCGATGTTACCGGGATGGGAAGGATTGACCAGTACTATGGAAATGTTCTCGGAAAAATTGTCGAGCACCGCAGGAATCTCTAGCTTCATGTAGTATCAGCCAGTCAGTGTACTCAAATTACGGCCAATGCCAAGCTTATAGTAAAACTACCGACCGGCAGACGCACATACTCCATTGCAAGTTAAAGGGCATCCTGTCAGAATGCGCCCCCACTTTTTCGTGAAAATGTTGCTACCCTCTGAACGACAGTCATTTTCACAGTCCAGGATACAATCGGATCGTTGAATCCGGTACAATTCCATCCCCATACGATCTTTCACATTTCAGATGTAACTAAGCCTATGCAACCGATGGTTAATATGGCGCTGCGTGCAGCACGCCAGGCTGGCGAAATCATAGCCCGCGCCTACAAAGATCTCGACCACGTTAATATCGAATTCAAAAGCCGTAACGACTTTGTAACTGAGGTGGACAAGGCTGCTGAGAAGGCCATTATCGCCTCTCTGAGCAAAACCTACCCTGACCATGGCTTCTACGGTGAAGAAAGCGGACACCGTGAAGGCAAGGGTGAAGGCAAAGATTACCTCTGGATCATCGACCCGCTTGACGGCACCACCAACTTCATCAATGGCATCCCTCATTTTGCGGTTTCCATTGCGGTTCAATACCGCGGACGCCTTGAGCACGCCGTTATTCTCGACCCGCTCAAAGAGGAAGAGTACTGCGCCAGCCGTGGCCACGGTGCCACCCTGAACAGCAAACGCATTCGCGTTGGCAACCGGAGAAATCTGGACGGCGCACTGATCGGTACCGGCATCCCATTCATGCACCCGGGCATCAACCACCTGGACAGCTACCTGAATATGATGAGAACCCTGCTGGGGGATACTGCTGGTATCCGTCGCGCTGGCTCTGCCGCTCTCGACCTGGCCTATGTGGCTGCCGGTCGTCTGGATGCATTCTGGGAAATCGGCCTGCAGGACTACGATATGGCAGCAGGCGTACTGATGATTCAGGAAGCGGGCGGACTGGTTGGTGACTTCAAAGGTGGTCATACCTACATGAAGAACAACCAGATCGTTGCCGGCAACAGTGGCTGCTTCAAAGAAGTACTGAAGCGCATCAGACCTTTCGTTACCGAAGGCATGTTCCGCTACTGACTCCATGTAGAGTGAGGCTATTCCGCCTCACTTCTCCCTCACCTCAGCCAGACCTTCCCTGCCCATGATCAGCAGGCAATATATTTTGCAGCTTCTCCTTACCGATCGTTTTGAACACCAGATCGTCGGGAAACAGGCGGGAAAGAAAATCAGCCCCTCCCTCTTCATGCGCTGTCGCGGTAACGAGCGTGAGCAATTTCCCTCCCTCCAGCCCCTGCAACGATTGCTTGGTATGAGCATCCAGCACAGACACCATGGCACGGTCATAGAAAGCACCATCGTAGTTAATCATGGTATCAAAATCGTCAATAATCACGACATAATGACAGTCAGGATTGGTCTGATGATTACGCCGCTGTGCAAATACATCATTCAACGGTCTGGTGCGATCCCTGGATTTGACCACATCGGTGGCCGACACATAGCTGCAAAAAGAACCAAACTCATGGTTCGCCAGGGCAGCCAGTGTTGATTTACCACTACCCTGAGGACCTGTAATAAGAATACGCAGGGTAGAGCGGGAATCATCCCGCTTAAAATCAGCCAGTGTCGTCTTAAGCTGACTGACCATTTCTGGTAAATAGCCATCGTACTTGAAGGTTTTCCCCGCCAGGGACATGAAATTACTTTTCCCAAACTGTGGCTGAACCCGGGTAAAAGCCCATTTGAAATCAGCCATGCAGACATCCAATGTCGCTAATTGACTGAGCGCCTGAGGACAGAAAAAAGTGTCGCTCTCTGCCAGCCCCTGCCCCCTGCGCAGAGCCGATTGCATCGCCTTCTCCACCAGGGATCCCAGTTCAGCACCACTGAAGCCGGCGGTATTTTTCGCCAGCTCTTCAAGAGAGACATCCGGATTCAACATCCCGCCATCCGACAGATTCCTGGTCTGGATCTTTAAAATCTGAAGACGCTGGTCGCCTTCTGGCAAATTAAACTTCATCTGCATATCCATGCGCCCGGGGCGCATCACGGCCGGATCAATCAGGTCTGGCCGATTGGTTGTGCCGAAAACAATCAGGCCACTTTGCTCCTCAATTCCATCCAGGCAGGTCAGAAACTGATTAACAACTTTATCCCCGGTGCCATTATCGCCCGCCCTCCCCCTGGCCGGTAGCATCGAATCAATTTCATCAATTAACACCAGACGAATACTCTGTTTATTTTCCGGGTCGTCATCCGAAAAAATCGCTCTGACCCGCTGCTCCGACTCACCAACATATTTGTTAAAAACCTCTGGCCCGGAAATAATCCGGGTCGATACGGTAAAGCCATTTTCCTTGAGTAAGGACTCAATAACCCGAATAAACAGCGTTTTACCCGTACCCGGAGGCCCCGAAAGAATCCCACCCCTGGTCAGTTGACATTTCATGGTATTTTTCAGCTTATCCGGCACTAGTCGTGGACTGATAAACGCATCTATAAACTGTCGAATGGCCTCATTCGCACCACCAATACCGTAAGCTTCACCATTGTAGTCAAACTTTTCGGCAAGCTTCTCGATATTGATGGCCGCAGGAATATCAGTAATGTTCAGTTTTTTTCTTAAACTGGCATTAACGGTAATACTTGAAACCCGGGCATCCCTGGCCAGCAGGCCAACAGTCGACTCCCGGACATCGCCAGTGGATCTGAGCGTTACACTGGCCACCAAATAATGATCACCATCCTTGAATAAATAGGATCGGGAGTCTTGCAGTGGACAACCGGAACGGTGACACATTTGCAGAAATGCCCCTGAAATAGCTTGCCAGGTCTTGGTCACTGGCTCGCGCCCACCGGAGGCCCGGGGAGCACTTTTGGCAGTCGTGAGAAGCTGAATATGGAGCGCCACTGAATCCCAGCAGTCATCAGTGACCACCACCGGCGTTAAATCAATCGTCATCTCAGAGGAAGGAAGTTGGCAATTACTTCTCATCACCTGCGTTAAACAGGCTGTTTCAGGCGCAACATCATTTCGTTTCAATACTTTTACCACCTGGGTGGAACCATTTTTGCCATTCAAACACGCATAGGTAGAATCAAGTGGTGTTCCATTTGCCACAACCACACTGTTCGGTTCTGGCCCGGCAAGCCATTCGTCCCTGTACTTGTCGGTGTTAAATCTGCTGCCACCGGTTTCTTTTGTTGCTGCCTCAGTGCCACCATTCAGTTTTGCCTCAAACCTATCCGACAATATCGGTATGATGCTGTCACGATGCCTGAGACGATCACCACCCTCGCCAGGACAATGCTCAGAACAATGCGCCTGCGGTCGTCCAAACAGTGTTTCCCGATCTTTCATGTATTGTGAATATTGCGAAGCAGAGTCTTGTGAAGGTCTCACAGAGCGGCTATCAAAAGAACCATCTGCCCCTCCACGGGCACCCGAATCTGTTCTGCGATGGCTAACGGTTACATCATGACCACATGGATGAAAATTATTTCCCGTAAACATAGCAACCTCTTTAATTGGTATTTATGGTGCCCTGCCTTGCAAGAAATTTACTATAGACCAAAAAAAAACCGGCAAAATTGCCGGTTTTTTAACCTCTTCAATCCGATGCGTTATGGCATCTGTTCAGAGTCTTCATTTTCCTTCACCGGAACAATCAGATCCTCCCTGCTGATTCTCATGTAGATCAGCATATTGGAAGCGATATAGATGGAGGAATAAGTACCCACACCCACACCCACAATCAATGCCAGGGCAAAGTTATGGATCATTTCGCCACCGAACAGGAACAGGGCCAGCAACACCATCAAGGTGGTACCGGAAGTGGCCAAGGTACGACCCAGGGTCTGGGTCAATGAGACATTGATCACCTCATCGGCATCCCCTTTTCTCAGCTTGCGGAAATTCTCACGGATACGATCATAAACAATAATGGTGTCGTTCAGTGAGTAACCAATCACTGCAAGCAGCGCCGCCATCACCGTCAGGTCAAACTGCAACCCTAACAGGGCAAACAGACCCAGGGTAAAAATCACATCGTGAGCCAGGGACAGAATCGCACCAACGGAGAATTTGAACTGGAAACGAAAAGCGATGTAGAGCGTAATCAGCAACATGGCGAACAGCATACCAAGGCCGCCCTGCTCCCTCAGTCTCTCACCCACCTGAGGCCCGACAAACTCAACGCGCACAGCCTCAACGTTGCCGTCATAGTTCTGCCCCAGAAGGCCGGCAACTGATGCCTCCATTTTCGGATCATCGCCGGGAATACGAACCAGAATATCCTCGGCCGAACCAAACTCCTGAACGACAACGTTGTCATAACCGGCGGTTGCCAGCTGATCACGGATATCAGCCGTTTTCACCGGTTGATCATACACCAGCTCAATCAGCGTGCCGCCGGTAAAATCCAGCCCCCAGTTAATCCCCTTAACCGCAAGAGCACCAACAGAGCCCAGCATTAACAACAGCGACAACACCGAAGCGTAGGAGCGTAGCCGCATGAAATTGATGACTTTCAAATCATTCACCACTGCCACCTCAAATATACAGTTTCTTCAGGTTACGACCGCCATGGGTCAGGTTGACCAGGCCACGGGTCAGAACAATGGCTGTGAACATAGACGTCAGAATACCGATACACAGGGTGACCGCAAAACCTTTGATTGGCCCGGTTCCCACGGCAAACAGGATGATACCCACCAACAGGGTGGTGATATTACCGTCGAAAATGGACACAAACGCCCGGTCAAAACCGTCATGGATCGCCCGCTGCACCGGCCGACCACCGCGAATCTCTTCCCGAATACGGGAAAAAATCAGCACATTGGCATCCACCGCCATACCCAGCGTCAACACAATACCGGCAATACCCGGCATGGTCAGTGTGGCACCAAACAGACTCATCACCGCCACCAGCAGCACCAGGTTCATGGCCAGGGCAAGGTTCGCCAGCACGCCAAACACCCGGTAAACCACAACCATAAAGATCAGCAGCAGAAACAGACCGATAACGGTGGAATGAATACCCATCTGGATATTCTCCGCACCCAGGCTTGGCCCCACCGTTCTTTCCTCAGCGAAATACATCGGAGCAGCCAGGGAACCCGCTCTCAACAACAACGCCAGCTCAGAAGCTTCGGCAGTGGAGTTCAGGCCGGTAATACGGAACTGATTACCCAACGCACTCTGAATGGTGGCCAGGCTGATAATACTCTCTTCCTGCTGAAAACCCGGGATTGTTTCCTTAACCTGCTGACCGTCGACTGTTTTGGTGACCACTTTGGTCACAGGCTTCTGCTCAATAAAGATAACCGCCATGGCCCGCCCCACGTTATTACGGGTAGCGCGGTTCATGACAGCACCGCCATGACTGTCCAGATTGATATTAACCTGCGGCTGACCGGTCTGGGCATCAAAGTTGGACTGGGCGCTGGACACCTGGTCGCCGGTAATGATGATATCCCGTTCAAGATCCACCGCAGGACGACGGGCATCCCGGAAACTGAACGACTCAGTGCTGGCCCTGGAAGCATTGGGCAGCGCTTCCAGACGGAACTGCAGGTTAGCAGTCTTACCCAGAATACGCTTGGCTTCTGCCGTATCCTGAACGCCGGGCAACTCAACAACGATGCCGTTACGACCCTGACGCTGAACCAATGGCTCGGACACACCCAGCTCATTGACACGGTTACGGACCGTGGTCAGGTTCTGACGCACCGCATAATCTTCAATCTCTTTAATGGCCGTTTCAGAGTAGCGATAAGAAAGTACAGGGCGACCATTAACGTCAGCGTTCTCAACCGTCAAATCAGGAAAATCTGTGTTGATCAGGCGGGCAGCCTGGTCACGGGATGACACGTCATTAAATGCCAGCTGTCGTGCACCATCGGCACGTTCAGGCATGGTGCGATAGCGGAGCTTTTCTTTACGCAGGGACGTTCGAATTTCTGAGGTGGCAATATCCATTTTCAGCTGCAGGGCTTTCGCCGTATCGACCTCCAGCAGGAAGTGAACACCCCCTGACAGGTCAAGCCCGAGCTTCATGGGGTAGGCCCCGATAGCAGTTAACCATTCCGGCGTCGTCTGGGCCAGATTGATGGCGACAATATAGTCATCCCCAAGCGCTTCTTTGATCAGCGATTTTGACAACTGCTGCTGATCAGCACGGTTCAGACGAATCAGCAATGCCTTGTCGTCAAGTTCAACAGACTTGATATCAACATTGGCCGCTGCCAGAGCCTTTTCAGCACGCTGCTGAACACGCTCATCCATCACTCTGGACGAACTGGCACCCGTCACCTGTACTGCCGGGTCTGCGGGGTAAAGATTGGGAAGGGCATAAATAAACCCGAGACCTACGATGACCAGAATCAGCAGGTACTTCCACAATGGATAGCGATTGAGCATGGCTCACCGGTTCCTGATTTAATAGTGATGCGCAATAGCGGCATTGTTATACGGCCTTTACCGGGAAAGTCTTTTCCGGGCTTCAGGCCTATGGCACAGTCCATTTGGTAAAAGAAAGCAGCCAAACAAGGCTGCTTTTCTAAAACTTACTTGATGGCCTTGATGGTACCTTTGGGCAGGGTAGCGGCCACAGAACCTTTCTGGAAGTTCAGTTCCATATTGTCGGCAACCTGCAGGGTCACAAACTCATCCGTTACATTGCTGACTTTGCCAAGAATACCGCCAGTGGTGACCACCTCATCACCCTTGGCCAGACCGGCAATCAGGTTTTTGTGCTCTTTGGCACGCTTGCTCTGGGGGCGCCAGATCAGCAGCCAGAAGATCAGCACAAAACCACCCAGCATGACCAGCTGACCGATCATACCCGGTCCAGCTGCCGCAGCAGCCGCACCACCTTCTGCCGCAGCGTGTGCCTGACTGATGAAAGGAATCATTCCAATACTCCTAATCGTATTATTACCGTTGACGCAGCAATTTACCTGAAAAACAACCAGTCCGGAACCCACCCCTTCGCCTAAAGCGGGCAAAAGCGGTGGCGGAGCCCAATTCCAAAAGCATCAAGCCCAGGACCTTATCCGTATTTACACGAACAGACTGTTAGTTGGGACTATCCAGAAAATATCAACCCCAGTCAGGAACATCCTGACCACGCTTGCGATAGAACTCGGCAACAAACGCTTCCAGCTTACCTTCTTCGATAGCACCTCTCAGACCGGCCATCACCCGCTGGTAATAGCGCAGGTTATGGATGGTGTTCAGCATGGAGCCGAGAATCTCACCACACTTATCCAGATGGTGCAGGTATGAGCGACTGAAATTCTGGCAAGTATAGCAATCACAGTGCTCTTCCAGTGGACGCTCATCCATCTTGTGGGCCGAGTTGCGGATCTTGATCACCCCTTCATCGACAAACAGGTGACCATTGCGGGCGTTACGGGTTGGCATGACACAGTCGAACATATCAACACCACGACGAACCGCCTCAACAATATCCTCCGGCTTGCCAACACCCATCAGGTAACGGGGATGGCTCTCGGGAATTTTATGGGTGATATGGGAGAGAATACGCATCATATCCTCTTTGCTTTCACCCACGGAAAGACCGCCAATGGCATAACCATCAAAGCCAATCTCGGTCAGACCTGCCAGGGACACATCACGCAACTCTTCAAACATGCCCCCCTGGATAATGCCAAACAGGGCAGAAGGACTTTCACCGTGAGCGGCCTTGGAACGAGCCGCCCAACGCAGAGAAAGCTCCATAGAGGTACGCGCCTGCTCTTCATTAGCATCACCCGGCGTACACTCATCAAAAATCATCACGATGTCCGAACCCAGCTCACGCTGAACCTGCATGGAAATCTCCGGGTTCAGGAACACCCTGGAACCATCCACCGGAGACTGGAAAGAAACGCCCTCTTCGGTAATTTTGCGCAACTTGCCCAGGCTGAAAACCTGAAAGCCACCGGAGTCCGTCAGAATCGGACCGTGCCACTGGTTAAAGTCGTGCAGGTCGCCATGCTTCTGAATAATTTCGGTGCCCGGACGCAGCATCAAATGAAAGGTATTACCCAGAATAATTTCTGCACCAATCTCTTTAATGTCCCTTGGCAACATGCCTTTTACCGTGCCATAGGTTCCCACCGGCATAAAGCATGGTGTTTCAACCGTGCCACGGGGAAAGGTCAACCGACCACGACGGGCTTTGCCATCGGTAGCCAGCTGCTCAAACTGCATAAAGCATTCTCTTGTCATGAATTTTGTATAGCTCTTTCTCTTAAACTACAAAGACACGCCTTCTATTAAACTCGACAGTGTCTAGTACATGGTTTCAATGAGTTTGACGTGTACGATCTCCGTTCACCCTGAGCGCCCTTCGGCTCCGCTCAGGATGCACGGACGAAGGGTGCTTGGCACGATCTATCAGAGTCCGGAGTTTCCGCCTTTAGGCCCTATGGGTCCTTCGATACTTCGACAAGCTCAGCACTCAGGACGAACGGAGTGCGGAGGCACGACAACCCGTCAAACTCATTGAATCAGTCCACCTTACGGGTCAGCAACATGGCATCGCCGTAACTGAAGAAGCGGTACTTTTGCTCAACGGCTTCTTTATAGGCAGCCAGCACATTTTCCCGACCGGCAAAAGCACTGACCAACATTAACAAGGTGGATTGCGGCAGATGAAAATTGGTCACCATCAAATCCACACTGCGAAACTCATAACCCGGATAAATAAAGATGCTGGAATCCCCCTGGAACGGGGCAATCTCACCGGATGCCGAGGCCGACTCAAGGCTGCGCACCGACGTGGTACCCACCGCAACAACACGATTACCCCTGGCACGGGTTTCCCGCACCGCCTGACAGACGGCCTCAGAAACTTCGATATACTCCGCATGCATCACATGGTCTTCAATCTTTTCAACCCGAACCGGCTGATACGTTCCTGAACCCACATGAAGCGTCACAAATACTTTCTTAACGCCTTTGGCCTCAAGACGCGCCAGCAATGCTTCATCAAAATGAAGCCCTGCCGTTGGTGCCGCCACCGCGCCATCCTTTGCCGCAAACACCGTTTGATAACGCAGACGATCACTATCACCATCTTCACGGTCAATATAAGGCGGCAATGGCATGTGGCCGTGTTCCAGCAGCAGCGGTAAAACCGATGTTTCAAACCGGAGAATAAACAGAAAATCCCGACGCCCTTCCACAACAACACGCACCGCGCCATCTGCCAGCAATAACACAGCGCCCGGCTTTGGCGACTTGCTGGCCCTTACCTGGGCCAGCGCCAGATTATCCTCCTCCACTCGCTCAATCAGCACCTCAATTTTGCCACCCGTCTCTTTCTGACCATACAAACGGGCCGGAATCACCCGGGTATTATTCAGCACCAACAGGTCACCGGGCTCAAGCAGACTTTCTATATCAGAAAACTGTTGATGCCTAACCTCACCACTATTACCATCAAGGCACAGAAGGTGGCTGCCGGTACGATCCTCTGCAGGAAACCGGGCAATCTGCTCATCGGGCAGATCAAAATCAAAATCACTGACTTGCATGGACAATCCGGTGGTTAATGTCTTCATTCCCAAAAGCAGCCCACGCCACTTATGGGAAAAAAGCACAGAAAAACCAGTCATATTAAAAAAGCACCGAAGGATACTGCAAAACGAAGGAAGTGTCAGGAGGGCTATCCCATGCCATGTTACGGACTTAACTTACTTTTTTGCTCTCACTGTTCAATAACTGCTTGATCTCAATAATCTCTTTGATATACTTCGCCGCACTTGAGCAACCGCCACTTCGCCAGCCAGACTCAACTCTTCACTCGATGAGAAAAAGTTTTGAAATCAGCGAACAGATAACATAAGCTCAGCAACATCAAATGCCAGTGTGATGGAATTGGTAGACATGACGGATTCAAAATCCGTTGCCTTCACGGGCGTGTCGGTTCGAGTCCGACCACTGGTACCAATGATTAATGTTTTATTCCTTCCTGTCCGTGATCACGGATATTGTCCGTTTGGACAACTTCTCCGACAAATCCTTTTATCTGCACATACGCTTTCCAGAAAAGCGGACATTTTCTTGCTCAGATTCCCTCATAATACTTAGGAAAGCGGACACTTCCTCAGAAAAATTCCCGGACAAGTTTCGGCAAAATAAATTTCCCAATAACTGCCTGAAAAATACGAAAATTCTGTAAACTTACCAAACGACATAGCCCATGACCGCACAATATGTGCAAGCCATAGCCACGTTAATATCCAGGATTTTTCTTACAGAGAAACAGAAAGGAATTTCAGAAAGGAAATCTTTGAATGGATATTTTTACAGCTTTTCAGTTACCTCTCGCCATATTTCAGTAAACTCCCCAAAGCCAAAATTTTTCAACTCATTTTTCAAGGCTGCCCGCACATAATTATGGGAAGGAAAAACACCGCCATCTAATAAATGCTGACAGGCTTCCTCAACCAACGAAATTTTTCTTTTATTTCGAGCCTTCCGCTGCTTTGCCCGAAGCTCATTATTTTTCGCAACCAGTTCGGCAGTTTTTTCCGGAAAGTGATAACGCAGGTAACTCACCCCAACTTTGAGCTGTTCTGCCACCTGATTCACCGAAATGATCTCGCTGTGATCATTTACAATTTTCGTTAACTGACACTCAACCCAATCGAGCTTGTCAGCATTATCGTATGATTGTCGCCCATCCAGTTCTGCAATTTTCGCATCCGGGTCAATCCGCTTATGGTGAAACAGCAGGTCTGCCGGACTAACCTGCACAGCAACACAAAAATTCAGCAAGGTACTCAATGTCGGTCTGGTTCCACGCTTACCATCAGAAAACCACTGACTGATTGTTGCTTTCGAAAAAGAAAGTAATTGCTCAAGCTTTTTTGTCGAAGTCACACCCAGCCTTGACATCACAACCCGAATGCCATCTCTCAATAACTGTTGAAGTGATACACCCTCTATTACCAGGTGTCGACTAGCCACCAGGTCCAAGAGATATAGCTCCTTTTGTGAAAGTGCCTGCCTGTCATCCTCACCACTCGGTTCACCCAGAAATGAACCGCACTCAGGACAATACCCCACGGGCAAAACGCGCTGAACCATATACTGTCTCGCACCGCAATCTGAACAGCTACTTTTCAGAGTACATTGATGAATAGGGCAAGCTTCCAGACTTTGCAAACTCCAGATTAACGGCTCATACAAAACCTCCCCCGCACTACGCCATTGATACAGACACTCCGGGCACCATTTTTTTGAAGAATGAAAGAGCCCTTTGCCCATAGAATCCAGCAATGTTTTCCAGGGAGACATGGATAATAACTCTACGCCACGCTGCCCGGTAAATACTGCCAAAGCACTCACATACACCTCTGCCTTAGGCCGATAGCCGTTCATTGCAGAAAAGCCATAACTTATAAACAGATCATTGGATACCTGCCCCTGCCCGAGAACAGGGTTCAGAAAATGTCTCAGAAAATGATGCGGTGCTTTTCGATGAGCATAGGCCAGCCGAACCAGATAACTCCCCACGGACTCAAACATGTATCCATCACCGGCATCAGCTGGCTCCAAACCAAACAGAACAGTGCGTGGTAATTGTTGAAAGGTTGCCATCATAGTTGCGGCCCCACTGGGTCATGACTGGGTTTGCGCTGCACACCCCTTGACCCCGATTTTTTATGAATTTGTGTTCCCCCACCCAACAGCATGTCTTCGACATCGAACATCGTAACCCTGGAAAAATAATCTTTACCCATCTTGATTTCTGCGGCAACCCGGTTCAATTCCCGGGGATCCATTCTATTATCCATCAGACTTTTAACGCTGACATAATCCCCACCAGATTCAAGCGTTCTGTACAATGTCTTGGTCAACCAGTCCTTCAGAATGCCGATACAGCCACAGCAGCCCAAATGAATTTCACTGACTTTGTCAAACAAAGCATCAGAAAAGCGTATGGGATAGCGCGCAAGCAATCCATCAAGGGCATAAGCAAAATGATCAAGGTCTTTCTGAGAGCCTCTATGATAAGGCCCCAACTCGATAATCTCCGACCGCCTTCCGAGCTGCGCACTGGTTTCACCAAAGCGCAACAGTCGGTAAGTTCCGACCAAGACAATAATACAGCCACTCAAACTTGCCAGGGACTTCAGCAGCTCCATACATTGAAGCGCTTCCAAGGGTGTTCTGCAGGCATCAATAATATGCTGAGCTTCATCAATAATCAGGTACCTCACTTGCCGCTGAAATAGAAAGTTTTGGATGACTTCCACCAAGTCAGAGACCTTGTTATCTTTCAGCAACAACTTCGAAATTTCTTTCTGGCTGACTCCCTCCGAAAATTCCAGAGCGTAGCTCCCGCTATCAATCAAAGCATCACCACCAGTCCTTAAAATACTCTTTAACAACGGATCCCAGGCAAATTTACCGCCAATCGATGCAGGACATTGCACACTAATAACTGGCACCATACGAGGATCATTTTTCATAGACTCCTGGCTTTCTGCCAATTTATCCTCAACAAACTTTCTGGCAGCACAGCTTTTTCCAGCACCTGTTGGCCCAACCATCTCGATAAATTCAACGCCCCCTATTTTTTTAGCCTTCATCAGAAGCTCATCGTAGGCTTGACTCAAGATCTGATGTTTAATCTGCTTATCCGCAAAAAATTCAACCCTGTCCGTGATGGGTAATTGAAGAATGTCATCGCCGAATTTTCGGTTAGGGTGTAAAGTTTTTGCCATTTCAGACCTTCCTTAATCCTTGTAATTGTTAACTTGAAATAAGCGACTATTTCAGGTGAAATAGTTTCTTGATGAAAACTGGATTGATCTTAGCTACTACCAAGCCCAACTCTGATAAAGCACACCTGCAAGGAACGGTAAAACCACTAAAAATCATCGATATCATTGACACCCGGTTCAATACGCAGCGAAGGAACCCTTTTGCCAGTTTTGGATTTTGATGGCTTTGCCATTTCATCTTCCTGCTGTTCTTTAAGCTCCCGTTCTTTGTCAGCAATTTTCCTGTTGATAGGTACAGCGCGTTCAGCCCTTGCCTTCTGTGAATGAAAAGACCGGGTGAAGCTGCTGGCTTCAGTAATTACTGATCGATCAATCCCCGGATAATAGCGATCCTCAACAGCCACTCGTTTACAACGCTTCCAGCCATTCAGGTTGCAATACACATAAGAATCATCTTCAGGATCGATACGTATCTCAACTTCACGCCCCAACCATTCAGGGCTACTGAATAAATCATGCCCATAGTACTTTCCTTTTCTTTCAACACCTTTTACCGGCTGAATAATACGGGTTCGTTTATGTTTATCGTATGGAAGCATCATGATTTGTAAATGCTCATCATTAATATCAATTTTCCGATTATCCCGATCACCGTGAAGAATCAAACTTTCTGCAAGGACATCATCCGGTATCAACATATGAGCAGGATGTTCTGTTTTGTTGTAATGCTCATAAAAATAATCCTCCAGTAACTGCTTCAAAGATTGAAAATCCCAAAGTGCATTTTGAAAAGGATTGACTTTTGACGTTAATTGTCGTGGATTTTTCATAAGCTTTGTATTTCCGGTCAAGCCGTGTATGACTGCTTCATTGAGCTGCTTGAATACACTCTCAACAGCTGAACCACCACGAGGATTACTTTTTCGGCTATGAATTGTCACTGAAAAAAAAGCACACAACTGCTCAAATACGACGCTTTCAAACTCTGCTCCACCATCAACACAAAAAGATTCTGGAAACCGACCATGCCGTTGGATTAATTCCCGAACAACCATCAGTACAGAATAAATTGACGGACTATTCATTGTGAGATAAACAGCGAGTACATCCCGGGAATAAGAATCTGAAGCAACCGTTAACCATGGCTTTGCTGGCTTCATATTTGGAAACTTTAACGCTTGATCAAGTTGTGTGTGATCAATATGGACATATTCATATGCACGGGCGCCCCGTCTGCTCTCAATTACTCCATCACTTGTGGTGATAGGCATCATTGCTTTGAATTTTTTATGACCTTCCCGTTCACGAACTCGTTTACCAAGATCAACCAATTTAATCAAACGTCTCAACCAGCTATAAGAGCCTGATTCAATATGTTCATCCTTACAAAGACGAACATAATCTCGATGAATAGCTGCAACATTCTTATTTTTTGCTGAGAGATATTCTGAATCAATTACATCATTGGCTAGCTCCAGAGACCTACCACCGATGAATCTTTCGCTATTACCCTTTTCCTGATTTTTATCAACTAACTCAGGTAAACCATTGCCTCTGCGAGTAACACCTTCACCATGACGTTGCAAATATCGTCGAATAGTCCGAGTACTGCACCCTAAATATTGTGCAGCCTGATGGCGATTGATATCTCCTGCAATCAACTGATTCAGAGCAGCATGTCGTTTCAAAGCTCTTTTTTGATTATCCTCGCTAGCAGACAGCATAAGCGATGTATGCACATCTTCTTCCTGCTCATAATGAACAACCGATAACTCTCTGGATTGAATGAGACCTCTGACATCCTCTAACTTAAATGGTTTCAATTGAGTCTTTTTTCCCCCAGTAATTTCAACCAACACAGTCTGCTTCGATGACTCAATAGACTGGAGCAACCACTGTTGCTCCCCATGACGACAAATCATTCCCTCTGAAATGGGAATATTAATCGATGACAAGAATTGAGAATTGTTTGAAGGCTTGGCATCCCTGGTTAATGAATAAACCTGACAACTGGCTTCAGAAGTAAATAACTTGCAGGTTTCCAGCTCAGAAAGTAAGTCATTTTCCAAATCAACAAATACCCTCCGATCAGCAACCATTTGCAGAATATTATCTGCCTTTAATTGCGGGTGATGACCCAGAAGTTCACCGATTTCCATGACCGGTGAATTAGTAATAAAATTTATACACTGTCGTTCCATTTCAGTTGGAATATCTTTCTGTTTACTATTTCGCAAGTAATCCATCAGATGACGGATATTAGCCAGAAACCGAGGGTTACAATCAGCATCTGTGAAATAAACGTAACCAATACCAGTCCCGTCGAGCTTCCTCTCCATCACTGGTGAACGAAAGCATTGTTCCTTTTCGTCATAGATATAACGGTCAGGGTATTTCTTACTGAGTTCCAGCAACTCTTCTACTCGTTTACACTCAATAAACTTTACTCCATGTTCTGCAACTCGAAACGCATCCGGGGTATGGCGTATGGACTGATATTTTCCGTCACTCGTTTTAAACGACAGCTGGAAAGTTACAGGCTGATCAAATACCGCCTTTATTTCAGAAACTTTCTCACACATCAACAGATGAGCGCAGCTACTCCCGATGAATACACGTCAGCTGCCACAACCAGAAAACTGACATACTCATAATTTCTGAAAACACAAGAGAACCCTCAACTTTC
>NZ_JBLYZG010000037.1:0-52515 GCF_049310245.1 Endozoicomonas sp. ALB115
AATTAGCCTGGCGACCATAGAAGGTTAGAACCACCTGATCCCATCCCGAACTCAGCAGTGAAATGACCGATCGCCGATGGTAGTGTGGGGTCTCCCCATGTGAGAGTAGGTCATCGCCAGGCACCATTTTTACCTTGAGTTCGCTCAAGGTTGCAAACCCCGATAGAGCAATCTGTCGGGGTTTTTGCATTGTAGCGAAAAAATATAAAGTGGATTAATTGCCCAACGGAGGCCACTGAAAAAGCCAGCTGTATTACCATTTGCCCAGCATTGGATTCCAGTTTGGCAGGCTGGTATGTCGTCCTGGCACATCATACTTGGCATGGAATATAGCTGAGTGATGTCCATATCGGAATAACCCGGGATGAAAAATGTTGCCATGGTATTGTCCCTGCATAGCAATAAAGCCTTTGATTTAAATTCCTCCTCCTAACCACTTCCCGGAACAGAAACTCTCAGCGGTCATTCAATTATCACGTCATAGCTGGCACTGCCACTGGCACCGGGTGCTAACTTCTCGCTGAATGACCAGATAATATCGCCACGATATCCTTGATAAGTTTCCTTACCATCGATGGTTCTGACTTTACATGTTTCGCGTAACGCTTCAGGGCACTGAACTTCACTGGCCAGCGATGTGAAGGGCGGCGTGCTGTCCCGAAGTGACAGCGATTGAATGGGCCCAGCCCCCGGATTACTGAAAAACAGGGTGTATCTCAGCATGTCACCGGGGCTGGCTTGATTGGCAGTGGATGGGCCTGTGCTTTCGCTCATATTTTGCACTTGTTTATTCAGTACCAGTCGTCCACTGCTGCCGGTGGTGACAGTAATGGTGTCGCGTATCCTTCGGGTAATTTTCTCTTCCTGGCCATGCTCTGCCATTATCCCGGCAGGCGCTTTGGTGAACTGTGCCGTGATCTCCAGCGTTGCCCTGAAACCGGACGGCGTTTCTGCAGGAACAAAAACCGAAGCATCAAAACAGATATTCTGACCGGCCTCCAGTCTAATGGGCTGAGATAGTTGGATATTGTCTTTTACTGCCTGATCACAGTCGGCTTCAAACAGCTGTACTGACCAGTTCAATGTCAGCGGCCGACCACTGCTATCGAGCCACTGGTAACTGAGCCTGGCATTACCCACCATAGAGCTGAAAAATGTATGGGTGAACCGGGTCGCCAGACCAGGTGCCACCGCCCGTTGATAATCCGGCGTCAGCGTCAACTCCGGAGTGCCCAGTACATAACCAAACATCGCTGGTGATTTCTGACTGGCTGCAACGGTCAGTTCAACAGGGTTGCCCTTCGCTCCGGGTTGCCAGTCTTTCAGCCCGGGCTGGTCTGGTAAAACTTCAACCTGGTAATTTCCCGGAAGAACATCAGCAAAGGTTAACAGTCTATTTGCGTCTGTTTTATCCTCTCGTTGCAACACAGGCATGCCAGACACTTTATCCAATTTAGTTAACCTGACATGAATACCTTGAAAGCCGGTTTCATTGGCCTGTCTCTCGCCATCGCGGTTCTGGTCTTGCCATATATCGGTTTTGATAGAGCCCGGAACAGAGCCTGTAGTGCCCACACTGAACTCCGAGGTATTGCCATGATCATCAATAACAATAGCCGCTAATGATCCGGTGAGCGGCATATTGGGAATTGTGAATTGGAACTGTTCCTGGGTGATCAGCTTGCTGCCCTGAACCGGGTCTATATAAGTGGCTCTGCCGTTATCCTTATCGTCGTTGGTACCTTCGATCCTCTCAAACAAATAGCGATACTCGCCGTTTATGACGCTGTAAAACTCGAGTTTGACCTTCGGCATGGCAAACCCCTCCACAATCAAAACACCGTTTTCCTGTCGTACATGGTTGATATAGGGAGCATCAATGCCACGATAAAAAGCCTTGGGTGAAGGGGCACCAACCGGGTTTTTGCCAATCACGGTATTAACCACACTGCACCCTTCATTACAGGCACTGGATGCGATAATGCCGTTCATATTGCCGGTGTTGCCGGAACCATTGGTCAAGGCGATGTGCTGCACCTTCTGACCACTTCCCTGCAATTGCAAGATGGCTTCCTGCGATACTTTGGTTTCCAGGTGTAAATCCGGGGCTTGCCAAAATGGTAATGACTTCTGTTCGGCTCCTGCTTTAAGCCCATCCTTGATTTTCTGAGGATCGGGATTAACTCGCTCTTCCGGGTTTGTCAGGCTGAACGCTCTGCCATTAATAATAAGTTGGCTTCGCTTAATCGCAGGCAATGACGTCTGAAGATCAGTTTTCCAGGTTGTACCATTGTTCGGATGCACTGTCGGCACAAATAGCATCTCTCCCGTACCGACACCGGCATTGGCATTGGCAATAAATTGACGCAAACTACCCTGCCCGGTATCCCCTGGCTGGGTAACAACATCAAAGCTGAAACCAAAATTCAGACGGTTATAGTCGTGTAATCCAGCGGGTACTTCAATCAGGTGTTCTGCACTTTCAGGTGTATTCTGATTCTTGAGTTCGTCACTAAGACCACCGGTTTTCCCACCATAGCAATAACCGGCAGTTGTTAACGTCACATCGCTGTAGTTTTTGCCAATACACCGGCCACCACGACTGCTCCAGGTTTGTTCAGGATAATAAACATTAACATCGTGAGCAGCTTTCAGGGTGGCAGCATCAACGGCTATCTGGTAACGGCCCTGGTCTTTAACGATAAACCGGTACTCTCCCCTCGGCCCGGTTTTTGTTTCCATCTTATTCTTATGGGCATCAAACAAAACCACGCGGGCATTGCTAAAATAGTCAAACGCCTTTTCATCACCTTCGGCCAAACGGTCTTCATTAACACTGCCAAGCCGGTGATGAAATAGACGACCGCTAAACAATCGCTCGCTTTTAAATTGGCCGATAAAAACGCTGGAGTCATATACCCCGATCCCCCTCTCACCGAGGGCTATTTTAACCTGGTACCACTCACCTGGTATTACCGGAATTGAACGGTTAATTACTTTGGTAACCCCCCTCATAGCAACGTGCTTACCTCGATGATCCCCGTTATCGATGTAGTATTCGGAGTTTTTGTCTTGATTCACGTATTTTGTGGAGACGGGGTCACCATTATCCAGAGTAGCTAAATTCACTGCCCGGTTTGCAAAGCCACCCTGAATATCCGGCCCACTGATAAAAAAACCGTAAGCATCAATATTTCCCAAGTTTTCGAGCCAGCCCCCATATTCATCAGAGCCGAAAACAAAATCGATTGAAATATTGTTTGACTTTGGCTTGATTTCAAATGTGATGATGACAGGATCGTGCTGCCAAACTTCTCCATCGAAGAGCTTGGCCAAGTCTGGATCGCGACCAAATTTTATGAATGCTGTACCAAGTTTATCCTTATTATAATAGCCAAGTGTACCCGCCTTTCCTGTGGAAATTACCAGTCCTTTAGAAATACCAATATTGGGGGTGTAATTTTCAGTGCCATTGCTGAAAGTACCAACCTGGGAATAGCTGTCATCATCGTCATAAGCAGCCTTAACAATTTTGATGTTACTGATCTCAACACCGGGACCCTGCAGGTTAGCTTTAACAGCATTTATAATTGCCAACCAGCTATTATGGCTTTCTATCTGGATCCTGGCTTGAAGGCTACAGGAAAAAAAACACATCAAAACAACAAAAAAACACCAGGCCAACGTCTTAAATAAACGGCTATTAACTTTTAAATAGCAGCATGAAAAACCACTCATTGAATCTGAATCCCAAACTTCAGGCATACCGACTGCCCTGGCATTAGCCCCTGGCTCCAGGTAGCGTTGATCGTTTGACCGGACACGCCATGCTCTCCTCCGTCACTCATTTCAGGAAGACCATGCAGATTATGCAGCTGGGTAAAATCCGTTGCCTTGTCATAAATCACCACATTATGAACCGGCTCACTGCCCTGGTTGGTAGCGGTCAGCTTATAAACGACACACTCACCCGGTTTGACCGGGAAAGTCTCGTTGGAAAAATGCGTTGGCAGCGAGCTGCTACAGTCCCATTCCGCCTGTATTTTGGTGATTACCACAATCGCATTGTTGGCCATTGATGAGTTTGTGACCGCCACAGACTGTTGCCCGCCAAACCGTGCGGTTAACGTGGTGATATTTTCACTACCCGGACTGGCACTGGCCGGGGCAAATACCTTGACGATCAGCTGGCGTGTTTCTTTGGCGGGCAGTGAGAATTCACCCTGAATCAACGGATCATCCCCATCTATCCGGCCATCGCTGTTTGTATCGTGGTAAACCAGTGACTGCCAACCCTCTCCACCCCGGGAATCTTCCAGATGCAGGGTAATCCCGGAGACCGTCTGGTTGCCGGGGTTACTTAACTGATGAATAAACGTGACAAAGCTGCCAGGGGATACCTGACTTCTGCCGTTATGTGTCAGGGTGATTTGCTGTTGCTCCTCAACGATCATGGCCAGGTGCAGCTGATCAGCAACACCCCGGTTAACCGGTGAAGCGGCCTTTACATAAAAGGACCAGGTGCCCGGTAGCAGATTATCGGGGAGTTCCACCAACAGGCTCAGCTTTTGCTGCTGACCGGCAACCAATACGCCGGTACCAGTGACCGTCTGATTAAACTCATTAACGAAGGACCAGCGAATACCATTCGGCAAAGTAACCCCTTCTTTGGGCAGCAGATCCAGCAAAGAACTGTCGGCCCGGTTGCCTGTATTGTTGACGACAATATGTTCAAACCGCAGAGTCTCACCCGCATTGCCGGTCAGCGTAACCACCGCACTGTCTTCCGGCCCCTGACCAGCGCCATTACCGTTCTGGCAATTTTCACAGGTCAGGTCCACCGAATAGTCAGCGGAGCCTTCAATCTGTAGCAATATATTCTCAGTGGTATCCTCCACCTTATAGCTGGCAAGGATATCAGTGGCTTTTAATTGCAGAGAGAAATCAGCCTGCTGACCAGGGCTGTTCTCTGGTAATTTCACCAGCAACCTGATCTCACGGTAACTGCCTGACTCAATGTCGTTTACCAGCAGCTCCGGCTGATCAATAAAAGGAGAGCATCCGCTATCCGCTGTCGTTAAACAATATTGAGCACCTTCAGGAAAGTTACTGCTTTCCAGGGTAACTTTGTACTGACTATTTGTTGTTCCACGGTTCCACAGGTAGTTGGTAAATTCCGCGATGCCTCCTGCAGTAGCGGATACCACTATTTGCGGTTCTCCGATGTATGGTTCAGAACTGTAGGGGCTGCCATTCAGGGCAACACCAAACCCCTTGATGGTCAGAGGGACAGAGTTGGTATTCTGTTTGACATTATCCGGGCAGGGCTTATCTCCACCCTTCTCACAGAAGGTATATTCAGCCACATTGTAAAGCGTTTGATTGGTGCCGCTTTTCACCCGGGTTTCAAATACCAGCTTCCCGTCATGGCGATGCACCGGAACACCAGCCTGATTAACAGACTGCTCAAGGCGAAAACGTAGACCTTCCGGAGTGCGAATACCCTCATCGGAAATGTGTACCTTTTCAGTCCCGTCATCGCTATACAGCCATGTGGAACCGCCTACGTAGTCCAGTTCAGCTGGCAGGCGATACAGCATTTCCACAACGCTGTTATCGCTATGACTATCCCGACGGGCAAATGACAACGTAGTGGTCACCGTGTCATTAATGGTGGCTTCCGCTTTGTCTGCCCTCTGAGTCACCTCATAAACAACCCCGAGACTGTGAGACATGGTGTCATAATTTACGGCCTGAAAACGACCCTGGCTCTCATGCTCATTGACCCCACTGCACTCGGGCTTAATAACCCGGGCAGAAAGAGTAATCGTTGTTTCAGCACTATCCGGCACCCAGGCCTTGACCAACAGGCCTTTGCTGTCACCGGGGGGCAGCAGGACCGGGCCTGTTACCCTGTCTTCCTCTGTCGTCTGACCGTCGTTGTTTTTATCAAAATAAAGCAGTGCATTGTGGGTAACCGTCAGCTGGTAGCTGGCGGTTATATTGCCACTATTGATTAGCCGATGGGGAAACACCAGCTCATCACCCGGTTTTCCCAAAAGACGCTGGCTATTTTCCAAACGGACGCCAGTGACTTCCCGAATCAGGGTGGTCACCTCATTGGAGTTGACCATATAACTTTGCTGATACTCATCAAGAAAATACGCCTGTGCCTGGCTGCGGATCAGGGTTCCCGGTGGGGTGGCAGCCAGAACAGGGCCAGCGATCAGCAGACTGAGCAGACACAGGGCAATACTCTGCCAGCAGAGCCGGGCGTAGAAACAAGGGGTTACTAAACGGCTCATGATCTAAACCAGTCAAAAAGCGATTCATCGAACTTGAACTGCAGGCTGAGATGCACTCCCTCAGCATTGTATTTTTCGCTGTCCAGATCGTCGTCCCGGAAACCTTCGATATTGTAATGAACGCCCACCCGCAGGTTACTGGCGACCAGATAATTCAGGCCGACACCAGCTGACCAGCGTACACTGTCGTCACCATTCACACTGAGCAGGCCGCTGCGCAGGTCCATATCCCAGCGCCGGTTCAAATCCCAGGTGAGGCGACCGTCGAACACCGTCGTCTGACTGTCAAAGGGGTCTCCGTCAAATTCATCGGTGACCCATTTGCTACCCAGGCGGCCGGAGAGGGTCAGGCCCGGGCGGATTTTACGGTTCTGATGGGTAGAGAGCAGATGCACCCGGCGATCTTCCTCCCGGTCATCATTTTCATCCCGTTCTTCTTTCCATTGATACAGATAGAGACCGTGCTGGACATTGTTCAGTTTTGGCCGACGGGCAAGTCCTAGCGTAAAAGCATGTTCCAGTCGCTGATCACCCTCGCCATCTTTCGGGTTTTCCAGCCGGAACTGTTCACGGATCAGGCCAGCCCAGTCACGATTTAACCGTCGCGCAATGGCACCATCCAGTCCGTAATAATCCTGCAGCTGTCCGTAGCGATACTCTATTCGCCCCGTAGCCCGCTGATTACCATGGCGCTTGTCGTCAATACCCACAGAGATGGCCAGGCCGTCATTGCTGCTGTCGCCACTGAGGGTGTTAATCCACTCGACACTGGGGGAGAGTGACAAGCCTTCGGTCACTTCCAACCGGGTATCCGCACCGTTGACCCACTCCAGCTGGTTACCATCGGTAGCCCCCTGCATACGGTATTCGGAATAGGTGTCGGTATTGGGCAACCAGTCACTTTTGACCCCGAAGGAGAACTCATTGCGATCGCTGTCACCAGACACCGGACCCAGGTGGTGATCCCGTTCAAACCGACCATACACGGAGACTTTTTCAGCAACCTGCCAGTCACTTTCCACCGCAGCCCGCCAACGACTGTCGGTAAATGCCTGTTCATATTCTGCAGAGAGGGAGGCGTCCTTATCCAGCAGGGTGAAACGTTTTTCAACACCCGCCTGAACGGTCAGGTATTCATTATGGTCCTCATCACTGCGCTGACGAATGTACCGGCTACCGGCGGTTAACTGCCAGCCGTTGCCTACTCGTTTATCCAGATAAACACCGGCGTTGTCGCCGGAACCGTTGCTATTGTCTTCCGAGCGGCTGACTTCCGCTTCGGCTCTCAGGTCGAGGCTGTCAGTCAGTGACTGTTTGTGCTTAACACTGCTCTCTTCCCGGCCGACAGATACTCCGCCGCTGCTGTTGGTAAAGTGTTGATCCGCTTTCGCCCAGGTGATCTCGGTTTCTCCTTTACCTGACCATTGTAGTTTAATCTTGATACGGGTGGCGTTGCCGGTCTGCTCATTAATCAGCGAGGGGTTGTTATCGTCCACCGTTTTACCGGTCATCCTGGCACTGGAAATGGCGACTGTGGTTTTCTCCGTTGGCTGGTATTCAACCCAGACACCGGCAATCTCACTGCCTTCGGTACTGTGCTGATCCAGGGTGTAACTGATGCCTGCGGTGACCTGATCCCCCAGTTTCTGCTGCACACGACCACCGGCCACGGTATAGGCTTCGCCATCGTCCTCCACCTCGTAGCTCACCCGGATTTTCTGTGGGTTGCCCTCGTCATCCCGACGGTTGACCGGAGCAGTGAATTTCAGATAGCCACTGAATTCATCCAGGGTGTAGTCGCTGCCCCGGCCCAGGGTGGTGGAGCTGAGCATCAGGCCCGGATTATCCCTGCTCCACACTTCCAGAGTGATGGTTTCGCTGTGGCGGACAATGGGTGCACCTGCCAGCCGGTAGTTCATCGCTGTACCATTGGGTTCGATGATCTCGCTGCGCAAGCTGTTTTCCGGCCGGGCGGCAAAGGTCTGAATACGGGTGCTGCCATTGTCATAGATGGCGTTGATGCCAGTGAGATTGCGCTGGGTTTTGGCCAGATCGTATTCCGCACTTTGGCTGTTGGTCTGGTAATCCCCCCACATAATGCTATTCAGGCCGCGCTCAATTTTTGCATAGAGTTTGCTGCGGCTCTGGGCTTCGTATCCTTTCTCGCTGGCATCGCCGGTGATGGGGTAGTAATCATCCGGATCCACATCACGGAACAGTTCGGCATCGTCGTTTTTATCACTGTCGTAGGAGAGGGTCAGTTGGGTGTCTTTGGCGATATCCCCTTTGACAAACATCGCTGCACGGGTGCGGGTCACCTTTTCATCTTCCGTGGCCGAGAGCAGGTCAGGCATGGTGCCGCTGTTGATATCTACCAGGCCCACCGCCATTAACGGCCGGGAAGGGGCTACCTGGGTGATGGTCGCCTCACCGGACAGCTGCCCTGTGGTTGCCCTGAGGGTAACCGGGCCAGTCTCGTTTCCGGAGCGCAGGTTTACCGTGGCTGCACCGTGATCAATACGAATCTGATGCCCGGGTTCCTGATCCTGAATATCGGTTTCATGCCAGCGACCAGCGGTGCTTTCCAGGGTGATAAAGTAGATACCCCGGGCAGGCAGGCCGTGGTTATCCAGCAATTTGACCGTTACTGGCAGCAGGGTTTGACCATCGTCCGCTGGCAATACATTGGCAGAAGGCACCAGTTGTATAGAAGCAGCCGAACCGGCGTAGCTAAAGGTGTTACCCGCCAACAGTCGTTCATTGCCGAACATATCGGTGGCTTTTATCTCCACCCGGTTCTCACCTTCTTGCAGGGAGACACCGTACCAGGCCAGCAGCTGGGCCTGCTCACGGTTATTGAGCAGCTGCTCACCCAGGCGGTCATTCGCTACGGCTGCACCGTTGATATACAACGTTGGTTGTACTCCGGCACGCACTACCGCCATAAAGCGACCATCGGCCGTTTGTTGCAGCGGCCAGAGGAAGGTACCTTTTTCGGCCTGCTGGCGGGTGACGGTTTTTATGGCTTCTTTGGGTAGAGGAATTTTTGCGCTTGCTGTTTCCTTTTTTTTGCTGTCCGCAGGCAGTGCTTCGGTTGTCTGCTTTTGTTCAGCCTGCTGGTTGGCTTCGGGGGCGCGAATCACACCATTGGACAGGTCGCCACTGGCGTCGGCGGTTTCTGACGGTTTGCTGCGGTTATATTTTGCCGCATCGTCCAGCAGCCAGTCGCCGCTGATGCTTTCGTTGCGGGCTTTGATCTGTTCAACAATTGCGTCGGTGGCAGGGCATTGTGCGGCAAAGTCAGCCCGGTGCATTTCGCCGGGTGTCAGATCGACAAAACGACTGTTGCCGTCGGTACCGTGGCGGTTATCCAGCGGTTTCAGGGTCAGCCCGTCAGGCAGGGTGACCGGGTCTACCTTAAGTACATGGTTGCCGGGCTTCAGGCCCATCAGGCTGTACTGGCCGTATTCATCGGTAATGACCCAGGTGCCGTCTTCCATATAAAGGCGTACACCACCCACAGGCCAATCGTTACTGTCTTGCACCCCGTAGCCGGATTCTCCTGCACACTGGCTATCAAGAAACACTTTACCGAACAGAATGGCTTTATCGGAGAGCACGCCGGTCATGCGAACCGTCACCTCCGCTTTCCCTTCGTTGGAACTGATCCGCTGTCCGGTCACACCCTTGCTGGCGGTGGCCGTGGCACGGTTGATGCCATCGCTGTCGATGGCCCCGGCACCGGCCTGGAGAATATAGGTAATAAGCAGTTCATCATCGCTGGCGAGTGCCGCCTGAGGGCTAAAGCGCAATTGAGGCCCTGGTGCTCCCACCGGGTCTGATGCCGTAATACCATCGATCTTTGTGGTGCCAGCCACGTACTTAAAACCGTGGGGAAGGGTATCCACAACTGACAGGTTAAACAGATCATTGTTACCGGGGTTGTGCAACTTCAGCTCATAGCGGATCCGCTCTCCGGGGGCGATCTCATCCCGATCGGCATTTTTTTGCAGGGTCAGACTGCCGCCCGGGGCGACCATGGCATCCACGGGTACATCAAATACCTCAACACCGGCACTGCTCACCTCAAAAGTGCCCTGTGTATTGATGCCCCCCCGTGCTAAAGCAAAAGGCTGTGGTGCATTATCATCCTCAGGTATGCCACTGCGCCCATAAGAGGCATCATGAATCTTTTTCCCGGGCATCATGGCGGGTGCCATTTTCGACGGAAAAGCATAATTAACCGGAGGAGTGACCTGAATAAAGTAGCGCCCCTCGGGTAACCGGGGATAGATAAAATGACCATTGGCATCCGATACCCCGGTATTTGACTGTGTGCGAGTATTTTCATCCAGTGCCGGATTACCGGAAACATTAAAAAACTCAACACGCGAACCCGCCACCGGTGCCAGGTTATCGGAACTGAACACCGTACCCGCCGGGCTGACTGTTGCCCTGGCTGTGTAGTTTTGCTGAGTCACCGGGTCTTGTACCGAAGCCACCAGCTGGTCATTGATCTGCGAGGCCAGATAACAGTTGCTGCCCGGCTGGCTGTAATCCGGTTGGGCCGCCAGGGCGATTTTGCTATTGGCTTTGGCAGAAAGGCACAGTCCATTATTGCCCTGCTGGTCGGTGGCTAACCGCAGTGGTGATACACTGCGAAACACACCGCTGTCGATGGCCGTTTCCTGCAGCTTTACCCGAACCGAATCGCCACGGTCGGAGCGAACTGTGACCGACTCGATGGTATCTATGGATTCTCTGGATTGGGCAAAATTTCCCCCTTCCAGCTCCAGATAAACGTCACCGTTTGTCGCAGGGCTGTCGATGTTCAGGTAGTAAACAGAAGAGGGAGTAAATTCACCATAAAAGTCCGGAGCGCTGTTGGCACCGGAAGGCTCAATAAAACGGAGGATGGGTTCCGGGTTAATGGTGTCTTCGGCCTCTGTAACCAGGGTGTACGCCGGGTTACTGACAACCAGTGCCTTACGAGCCTCAACAGTTTCGTAATCCAGTTTGTTGTATAGGCGTGCCCGGTTTTCAATCAGCGTACCGCTGCTGACATTCGGGTTGATGCGTAGTGCAAAACTTAACCGCCCCGTCTGGCCGGGCTGCAGCTGGGCAGCGGGCACCATAAGGCCAATACGGGTGGGTTTCAGTCGGCGATTCCAGTTTTCGAATCTCTGCCAGTTGCCGTCTTCCAACCGCAGCACCACCATGGCCTGGTAGGGAGCAAATTCCGGTATGGTGTAATCCAGGGTGGTTTGTGGCGGCAGAATATCTTCCAGCAGTATACCGTGGAACGGTTTGCCATCGATGGTGGTGGTGCCGTGGGGCAATGGTTTATTGCCCAGAATCTGGTACCGGATCTCATAGTACAGAGTATCTTCCGCTTTCGCCTTGTCTTTGCTAACGGTTTTATTCAGCCGAACCGCCACATCACTGATGGTTACCTGATCCGTGGCTTGTTGCTTGACTGTGTTGTCCTGCTCTGAGCTGACTTCCAGAATGATGGAATGGCTTTCCTCGTTGGCAGCACCAGCTGGAATGGTAGCCAGGATGATCAGCTGCATGTTCTCTCCGGGTTGCAGGGTACGGGTCTGCGTCAGTGAAGGCGTGCCCGGTGCCGGTAAGGCACCCCGATATTCAAATACCTGCAGATTGGTCAGGCCGCTCGCCCTGGCTGAAATAAACGACAACTGATAACGGTCGGCGGTATTACCCAGATTGGTTAGCCTGTGCACAAAATAGACTTGCTGCCCGGCAATACCAGACAGGTTCTGGTCGTGTTTCAGTTCAAAGGCATGCACTGCCCCGACCATGACCCAGGACTGATTGGAAATAGCGATGGCCGGTGTGCCGTGCTGGGTATCAAAATAGCTGGCATTGGCCTGGGTAAGAATCATAGTGTCCGCCGGGGTAATCGCCCACGCCCCAAAGCCTGCCAGCAGGCAGAGCAGGGTGAGCAGGGCGATGGTCAGAAGGCGCTTCAACATGAATAACTGCGTAATATCCGGGTTGTTGTTTTTCTTTGGCTTTCGCTGGGCTCTGTTGGCAAAGCGCAGGGAGAGCCCTTCTGCGTGGGGAGCGCAGAAGAGAGTTAGAGCGGTTATGGATTTGATTGATCCAGAGTCACTTCAAAGGTCATGGTAACGTGTTGACCAGGACTCAGAGTACCGCCGGAAGTCGCTGTTGCTCCTTTACCCACGTAGAAGGTGATGCTGTTGTTTTCGTTAACAACTGCAACCCCTTCGCCCTCAGTAATTGTTGGGTTACCTGCTTTAGCTGATTTGCTGGTAGCTGAAGTCAGTTGGGTAAATGGAGGGGCAGCATCAGTGATCACCACATTGTGAGCATCTGCAGAACCTTGGACGACAGCGTTTACTTGCCAGATAACGGTTTCGCCAGGTTTAACATCTTTCAGTTGGGTCTGAAAGTCTGAGGAACCCTTTTTGGCTACCTTTTTGGTCAGTACAACCTGGCCCTTGATAACGGTGGTGGAGTTGGTCAGGAATACCTTTTCCATAACAGTTTCCCCTGATTTGCCCTCAGCACCCAAGGTCAGGTTGAAGACATAACCAGCCGGGGCGTTGGCAGGAGCAAACACTTTTACGGCAATGTTTTTTGTTTCACCAGGTGTCAATGTCATGGGTCCTGACACAGGTGCAGCGCTGAGTTCGTTGGTAGCATCCCGCGTGTAGATCAGGTAGATCCAGCCAGAGGGTGGAGTGACAGCAGGGAATCTGACCTCCAGATTGGTGTTACTCAGGTTTTTCAGCACATGGTCATAGAACGTAATACCGCCCGCTTCGACCTGATTGGCACCGCCAGGGCCGAATTCCAGCAACAGATCTTTTTTGATGGTGATCTTGTTGGTGGTGCTGTTGCTCAGACTGTGAATGTTGGAGTTTATGGTGAAAGTGATGTTGTAATCACCTGCTTTCGCGTTACTCACATCCGCCGGAATCTCAACCTGGGCAATGACCTTCATGAATGAATTGCCGGGCAGGCTGGGTGTTGAGGTGATTGGCCGATCAGTGGCGCGAATCAGTTCCTTGCCATCATCGGTGTTATTGTTCTCAAAAATACCTTTATGGATATAGGTCACTTTCCAGCCAGGATTCTTGTCAATCTCTGAGGAGAGACTGAAGCTGCTGGCCGTTGCCGACTCATTGGCAATATAGAGACCAAATTTGGCGACTTTGCCTGGCTTCAGGGAGATTGTGGATATAGCACCAGCAGTCGTAGGGTGTGCGTCGTCTATACCAAATAGTTTCTCAATCGTAATTTCAGATCCAGCAGGGAAATTAATCTCTACATCGCTCCCGTCCTGTTCGACTTTATAGTTAGCCAGATCGATCCTTTCTTTTGTGATTTTTTCCAGCGTATTGATCACAGAGTCAGAAAAAGTAGCATCACCGGCAGAGGTCACAGTGAGTGTGACAGTTGATGGTGTGTCTTTGCCACCCACAGGCAGCTGGGCCTTGACCATAATCGTGATTTTGCCGTCCTTACCCAGTGTGCCCGTATCTACAGTGCCATCACCATTGGTGTCGTTCAGAGGGGTTTTACCGGTTGAGTCCCAGAGGCTGAGTACTGTGCCCTCTGGGAACGAGTGGTTACTGAAAGTCAGGTTGAATGTATCTGCACCATTACCCAGGTTTACGATAGTGTTGGTAAACTCGGCAATGCCACCGGCCGGTTCTTCAGGCAAAGTCTTATTTTCACCAGCCTCGACGCCGTAGAACTGGGGCAGTGTTGTGGAGACAAGATTGGTTTCTGACACTTTGTCACCGAAAGTGACAAACGCTTTGTTCTGCAGTAAAGCGTTGGCATAAAACGTTAAGCTATTACCGTCTACATCCTTGTCTGGGTAAGTAGCAGTAAACTCAAAGGCAACTGTAGCCCCGGTATCCAGGTTTTTCAGATCCATGTATAAGGCTTTTGCATGGTGAGGAAAATAGGGAATTTCAATGTTGGCAGGCTTGTCTATGTTTGTGACAAAACCACTCAGACGCGCATCCTGGCCCTCTGGGTTTTCAATACTGCTCAAATCAAGCAGGTGGGGCAGGAAGTCATAAATGCCACCTTCATCCAACAGAGAACCATTATTGGTAATCTTAATGCGGTAGGTGACAGAACCTGTATTTGCTTTTGGGTTTCCGTCCGAGCCAAACTCAGCAGGAATATGTTTAACCACCTGCTTGCTTGCAACAATTACCGGGCCTGTGGTTACGGTGATGGTATTAGTGTTTGTTGCCTGATTTGCACCACCAAAAGAAGAGTTGTTTGGTGCTGCAACGTTCATAAGCAATGTATATTTATCATTGGTCTGAGCAGTGCCAGGCACCCGAGCAGACACCACCAGATTGGCTGTGGTACCAGCAGCGACTTTAAGATATTCATCCAGTTTGATCTCGGGTTCATTGTCATCGGGCTGACCGTTGCCGTTGGTATCCAGATAGACTTTTACTTCACTTAGGTCATGGCTGTTTGTTGCCTCCAGCTGGAAACGGTCTTGAGTATTACCATCGTTGATCAGCTGGTGCGGGAAGTAAACGATTTGCCCGGGAGCACCATCTTTAGTTTGCCCGTCTTTTTCCAGCCTGGCTGAAAAAACTTCCGCCACGGTAACAGAAGATTCGTTGGATTGCGCCGTATAACTGTTACCCAGACTATCTTGATAGGTCACCGTCGCCAGGTTCTTAATCACCGTCCCTGCCGGAGTAAAAGCATAAGCCGATGCCCCCCAAAGCATCGAAATGGCTAACAGGGCAAGGGTCCAGAACGCCATAATGGGCTGTCGATTACTGCTGTACATTGTCTTTATTTTGACCCCTCGACCAAGCATTGCTCTGTGCATCATTGTTGAATTGAAATTATTTTTGCTTTACCACTCTCTGTACGTTTGTTGATGACTTGCCTTTTTCTGTGGACAAAGCCGTCATCTCCCGGCACCAGGCCAAGGTGTCAAACAAGCGTTTCAAGAATTCCCCGGTGGGTGCACCCCGTGGAGAGGCTGCGCTGTTCTTCTTCTGATGGCAGTGGGCTGGTTGCGTAGAATCAGATCACTTGAATCCGATATGTAAACTGCTGAACCTCGCCCCCTTTCAATGGACGCTGAACCAGCCAGCGCAGGTTGGTGTATTCCGTGGCCGGAATCACCACCTCTTTCAGCTGGCCATTATTATCTTTACGCAGTCGTTTAACCGGTTCACCTTCCCAGGTTTTTCCGCCATCAATGCTTACTTCAAAGCGGCTGGGCACTACGGTAATGGCGGTTTTGTCCAGATAACGGGTGTTGGCCGGTACCGGCACCGCCACATTCAGGCCCGACATGGCCTCGGCTGAGGTGTTGGTATAGGCCAGCTGATACTCCAGTACGTTGCCCGGCTCGGCAGTGGCGGCTTTCTTCAGGGTCTCTTTACCATTCTCACTGGTGACCACATAGGCCAGCATCTGGGAGCGGACTTTTTCTGCAGCCTGTGCAGTAGACATCATAAACGAGGCCGCAAGCACAACGGCCATGAATACACTTATCATTCGGTTCACAAAAAATACCCTCACGGTATTCATTGATACTGCTTTAAACCGCTTAACTGTCGTTATGGGCAGCGGGCTCAAAACGTCTCAAGTTAAAGAAATTTTTCAAAAAAGAGCCGCAAGATATTAGTTGATGCAACAAGGTGCTTGTGGAATTCACTCTTGTTGAGGCTTTGCACTGCTTGTTTGAAGTGTAAATGCTCGGTATGCCGATGGCGGCTTGCGTAAAATACATACAGAGTCACATGTGTGGTAATTGACTTATATCAATGAAGTAACCTCTTTTCTTATTGTGTTTTTGAATCACATTTTGACACAGTTCTGAAATCAACGAATTTCATGAATTGGTCCATGTATATCTTTCCGGGCAATAGCAGACACCTGAAAAGTGATGTTAATGGATAAGGTGACATGAGAGTTTAATGGCGGTGTTGAATTTGCGGAGAGGTTTGGTATGTATTCCTACAGGGAAGAAGTTGTCGTAAAAGACAGATCAAAAAGCGTTTTCAGGAACCGCAAAGAGCACTAAGCCTATATAAATATACTTGGTGGTCTTTGTGGTTTCAGTGCTTGTGCAACTTTCGTGACAGCCCCGGAACACCGGGAACGACTCCGAAAGAGTATCACTCGGCATTAATTGCCCGAAGAAGGTGACCAAAGTAGCCGCCGGTATCACCGCCTGCCCAGCATTCAGTGTTCTCATCTTGGCAGGAGGGTATGTACTCCTGGCATATAGTGCTGGGTGTTGTATATACAGGGCTGATATCCATATCTAAATACCCTTCGGGATGAAAAATGCGTCCTTTGTACTGCCCCCCTTCCATAGAGACAAAGCCTTTTACGTAAATGTCTTCTTCTACGGGGTAAGATGGCATTTCCATGTCATGTGAATAACAGGCAATAAAGCCATTGATGTCTCCTTCTTCTGCCTGGATTACTGGTATTAGCAAGCCATACAACTTTATGTTCCCCGTTTTCCATGGTTGAGCAGGTTCCGCAAAGCTGAAAAAGCTAATACAGAGCAGTGTTGCAAAGAATATGCTTAAGTGTGTTTTTCCTGTCATGGGTATGATCCTCAATAGTTTGTTCAAAGAATTTGATAGGAAGATCGTACCTTTAGTTCCCTGCAAAGGTGATAACAGGCCGGTCAGTGGTGCTGACACAATCATGTCGGTTTGCAGTGATTTCCATGGTTATTTCAAATATGCTGCATTCACATAATTTTGTGATGGACAGGCAGTACATTGATGATAAGAACCGCCAAACCAGATGATTGTGCCCAGATAGCGGATATCTACAACACCTATGTTTTGCACAGTACGGTTACTTTTGAAGTTAATCCTGTGACCCCTGAAGAGATCGGGAAAAGGCTGGAGAAAGCACACTGTTTTCTGGTCTATGAACAAGAGGGTGAGGTGCTCGGCTATGCCTATGCTGCCCATTATCATGCTCGGGCCGCCTATCGGTATACGGCGGAAGGTTCCATATATTTGCGCGATGGTGCTGGTGGACGTGGCATCGGTACCTTGTTGTATCAGGCGTTATTCAGTGCGGCAAAAGCGTTGGGGATTCGGGAAATGATTGGTGTGATTGCCCTGCCCAATCAGCGCAGCGAGGCATTGCATCAGAAACTGGGGTATAGAAAGGTGGGAGTGATGGAGCGCTGTGGTGTTAAGTTTGATCAGGTTATTGATACATCCATCTGGCAGCGTTCATTAATAGAAGAGCATGGATAGGTGGTTGTGCAGCAGATAAATACCTGTTGCACCGTGTTATGCTCAGGCTGCTTCAATCCGTGGAAATGGTCAAGTGTGACAGAGAATTATCGTCCCCTCCCTGATGACCATGCATCTTTATGAGCAGGCGCATGTTATTGGAGGAGTCAGCATGCTGGATAGCTTGCTGGGCGGTGATTTTTCCAGCCTCAAACAGCTTGAAAATGGATTGGTCAATGGTTTGCATACCCGAGTCTTTGGAGCGCTCCATCAGGTCATGGATTTCATCCACTTTGCCTTTTTTGATGAGATCGGCCAGCGCCGGTGTATTTAACAGGATTTCATGGGAAGGATAGGCGGCCGTACCATCTTCAGAGCTGAGCAGCTGTTGCCCGAGGATTCCCTGCAAGCTCAGTGATAAATCCAGAAGAACCTCTTCATGTTGCTCCCGGGGGAAGAAGTGAATGATGCGTTCCAGCGCCTGATAGGCCGTGTTGGCATGCAGGGTTGCAATACAGAGGTGACCCGTTTGCACAAACTCAATGGTATGCCTCATCACCTCGGGGGTGCGGATCTCACCAATAACCACCAGGTCGGGTGCCTGACGCAGGGCGTTCGACAGACCTTCTTCATAAGATTGGGTGTCCAGTCCAACTTCTCGCTGGGTGACGATGCATTGCCTATGGCTGTGGATAAATTCAACAGGGTCTTCAATGGTGATGATATGCCCTTTACCCGTAGTGTTGCGATGGTTCACCAGGGATGCCATCGCGGTTGTTTTACCGGCACCTGCTGGCCCGGTAATCAGGATCAAACCTCTTTCCTGAAGAATCAGGTCGCAGAAAATCTCCGGCAGGTCAAGCTCCCGGGGGGACGGAATATGGTGGTGAATGCGCCGGATCACCATTCCGGGTTCCCCTCTTTGGAAGAACGCACTGATACGAAAACGACCGGACTCCGGGTTCTGTATCGCGTAATTGCTTTCACGGGTCTCACAGAATTCTTTAAAGCGCTCTTCGCCCATCATGTTGGCAAAAATATGGTGGGCCTGCTCGCTGGTCAGCGAGGTGTTGGCTATTGGTACCAATTGGTCATTGATTTTCAAACAGGGGGGGTAGCCGACCGTCAGAAACAGTTCTGAACCGTTGCGATCAGCCAGCAGGGAGAGTGCTTTGTTAATATCCACGGTATAAGAGTGTCAGGTTGTTGAGACTCTTAGTTTGTCGGCTCGCTCAGCTCTCTCTTAATGCTTTGCAGATGTCTTCTTCGATATCTTCCGGCTTGGTGGTGGGGGCATAGCGGTCAATGATCTCGCCCTTACGACCGACCAGGAACTTGGTAAAGTTCCATTTTATCTTCTGAGTACCCAGCAGTCCGGGCGCTTCGGATTTTAAATCTTTATAGAGTGGCGCGGCATGATCACCATTCACCTCAATTTTCTCAAACATCGGGAAGGTAACCCCGTAGTTCTTCTGACAGAAAGCACCAATCTCTTCACTGCCCCCGGGTTCCTGACGACCAAATTGATTACAGGGGAAGCCCAGGATGACCAGCCCCTGGTCCTTGTATTTGTTGTATAGCTCTTCAAGGGTTTGGTACTGGGGAGTGAAGCCACATTTACTGGCAGTATTGACGATTAAAATGACCTTGTTCTCATAGTCAGCGAGTTCTTTCATTTCCCCGCCAAGCAAGGGCATTTTGTACTTCTGTAGTTCCATCGGTAGCGGCTCTTTTTCTGATTAGACCAATGCAGCAGGGTTACCATCCGAAAGGTGCTTGATAGCCAATATCTTGCTGCACACGTAACATGCAATTTTTCAGCTTATCAATAATGGACAGGATCGGATCAGGAAACAACAAAAAAAAGGCCTGAAATTCAGGCCCTAAAGATGAGGATTTGCGAATCACTGGCATTTGCCAGTTAGTCAGGTCTGAAATTTCGTTCGATGGCAGTCCCTCCATAAGTCAACAGGTTAAGTGCTTGGGTGGCTCAACAAAGGCTTGGGGAGAGTCAGGTTGAGCCTGATATGAAACATCTTTAATCTTAATGATAACGATTCTCATTATAATGTTGGGTGTGTGGATAACGCAAGTTCTGGATGAAAAAAAATTTAATTATTTGTTCAAGCTTGTTATGGCCTCGGCGTGGGGGCAACGGATATCAGCTTTGTGAGTTGCAGAAGCAACCATGGTTTTGTATAGCAGCTCTGGGAGGTATGTTTGCTTTGTGTCCGCAATGGGCTTCTTGTCGATATAGACTGTACTAATGCAGAAGACAGGTTTCGGGGAAGCTGGCATTGAACAGACGACTGGGTATTTTATTGTGCGATGAACATCATCCAGACTCTATTAAGCGTTTTGGCACCTTTGATAATGATTACAAAATGATGGTTGACCGGGTGATGCCAGGTCAGTGGCAGTATTCTGTCTGGCGCTGTTATCAAGGCCGCTTTCCATCCTCCGTTGACCAATGTGACGCTTGGATTATCAGTGGCAGCAAGTCTTCTGCTTATGATTCAGAGCCGTGGATCCTGAAACTCAGGCTGTTGATTATCGACCTTGTCAGGTGTGATGCATTGCTGGTGGGCATCTGTTTTGGTCATCAGATTATTCATCAGTCCCTGGGAGGCAGTGTTCGTAAGTTTCCCGGAGGATGGGGGTTAGGTGCTTATCCGGTGAAAGCGCTGTGTGATTTCGGGTGTTTTAAGTCCGGTAGCATGATTCGCGTTCTGGCGGTACATCAGGATCAGGTGGATCAAGTGGCTCCGGGCTTTGCCGTGCTGGCAACCTCGGATTTCTGCGAGAACGCCATTACTCGACGGGGGTCTTCCATCCTGACCTGGCAGGCGCATCCTGAATTTGTCGACGGATTTTTTATGGATGTGTGCGATAGGCTGCGCACCATGGTGGGTGATCGATTAATTGATAAGGCGTTGGGAGCGGTTGGATTGCCTGATGACCGGGCTCAAGCAGGCGAGGCTATCGTTCATTTTCTTGCGGGAAATGGGCTTAACAATTCAAGCAGAGTCAGTTTACCGTAAGGGTCTTGGTAAAGTTCCGCTTGCCACTGTGTACCACTGCTCATTTGAAAAGCAAGCAGATAACAGGTGCCAAGGATATTCTGGCGTTTTGCTTCTGTTACTTTCAGTACCGAGTCGTTTTGTAAGTCCCTGGCCGCAAATTTTGCCATGTTCAGCATCTCAGGGTTTGGTGGTATTTCCAGCCAGCCGCTGACGCTCTTTTTGTCAGCATATTTATTGCCATGTACCGGACTTTCTGTGATGCAGGCAGATAATAAGGTAACCAATAACAGAGTAATAACGGGGAGCTTGCACATCGCTATTCAAACCGTGCAGTGCTGTTTACCTGACAAAATTTTAGTTTATCTTTATTGCCTCAGCTGGAACTTTTTATTTTTTTCCCGGCTCTCTGGCAGAGCGTATCCAGCAATAATCCACAGTTGCCTTCTGTAACCTGATCCCGGGGGATCATCTCCAGCCAGCCGCTTTTTCCTGCGATGACAATAATATTGTCTTCTACCGTGATCATCTTTACCTGCTTGTAGGGTCGAAAAGCCGGTTTCAGTAATGATGAATGGATGCTGATGCCATGTTCCTCAAGGCACAGAGTGCGGGTTTCCAGGTCAAGGTCCGGCTGGTAATGAAGACCAAAGCGTTTATGCACGGCATACCTGAGGCCAAGGTTCAGTATCAGGAAAGTAATTAAGGCAGAGCCAAAGAGTCCGGAAAGCAGAATGTTGCTCAGGCTGTTCCGAAAGACCAGCATCGGCATCAGTAAACAGGCCAGTGAGGCAACCCAGATGACCAGCGTATGCTTCGGACTGTATTTAATCATCAACGGATTGATGCGGTTCTGGGTTTGCCCGGTTATGTGATAAGTGACGTGCATCAGAGCGCTTCGGCCTTGCGGTATTTGCCATCGTAGTCGAACAGCTTATCAATGATTTTCCAGTAATGCTTTTCCTTCTGCGCTATCACAAAGTCAGGTTTGCGAAATTTCTTGCGGCTGTGGATAACATTATCCACCGTTGACGCCCGGAATGGCTCAGCACGATTAATCAGGGCATGCTTGCCAAAATGATGATAGAACGCACCTTGCTGTGAAGGGGTATCCAGCCTGAAGAACTCATTGACTTCGGCACCGTCTTCATCGTGGTAGGTGATCCGGATGCGCTGTTTGCCCTGAGTGTCTTTATCCGCATTCATTTCCATGCCAGAGCAGCGGATCACCAGGCAGTTTTTCAGGTTGAGAGCCTCTCGAAGTTTTTTATCCGGGTCAACCAGTCCGTGCTGGCAACTGTGACACTTTCTGGCGGCTATATCGTTTTCAGCACCGCACTGGTCACATTCCTTAAAGCGGTAGCGGAACTCACATTGTTCTTTCACTTCGCTGCCGTTGTCCGCCAAAAACGTTGCAAAGCCCTGACAGCGTCGACCGTAGTGTTCCACCAGATCGCCATCGCCATCGACCACTCCCCAGAAATGGTTCTCATGGCCACAGGCAGGACAGGGCACCGTGACGGGCACCGCTTTGGAATCCGGTTTGGGTTCGCCCACTTCCGGACTGTATAAATTGAAGCGGTTGCCCGCGTAATCAATAATCAGGCACTCTTTTTTGTCCGGTGCCAGGCGCAGCCCCCGGCCAGCGATCTGCTGATAAAGGCTGACGGACTCTGTTGGCCGCAGTATGGCGATCAGGTCTACATGGGGGGCATCAAAACCGGTGGTGAGCACTGACACATTCACCAGGAATTTAAGCTGCTGCTGTTTGAACGCGGCAATCAGACGGTCCCGCTCTTTTGCGGGCGTATCGCCAATAATCAGGGCGCTCTCATCGTCTGGCAGGTAACCCATAATCTCACGGGCATGGTCTACTGTTGAGGCAAACACCATGACACCTTTACGGGTAGCGGCTTCTTTTTTCACCTGATTGATGATTTCCCGGGTGGCCCGGGTTTTCCCTTTCAATAGCTGATTCAGTTCCTGCTCGCCATAACGTCCAAAGCTATCCCGGGATAGTTGGCTGAAGTCGTAGAACACAATGGGGGCATCAACCACCTCGGGTGTCGTGAGATAACCATTATCAACCATGTAAGACAGTGGCAGCTCAAACAGGCACTCTTGGAAAAAGCGAGGCTCTTCAGTTCTGACCGTCCCCTTATTTTCAGCGCTTTGATAATACTGGTACAGCCAGCCCATCCCCAGGCGATAGGGGGTTGCTGTCAGACCGAGAACCTTAAGGTTTGGATTCAGGCGTTTAAAGTGGTCAATGGCCTTGTGGTAACTGGAGGTTTTCTCCATGGATACCCGGTGACACTCATCAATAACCAGCAGGGTAAATGCTTTCTGGTCCGGTGCGTTCTGGAACTGTTCAAGATTTCTGATAACACTTTGCACACTGCCAAATATCACCTGTTCAGAGGCTTCTTTCTGCCCAAGTCCGGCACTGAAGATGGAGGCTTGCAATCCATAGCTTTGGTATTTGCCGTGGTTCTGTTCCACCAATTCTTTCACATGGGCCAGAACCAGAACGCGGCCACGGGCAATGCGGGCCAGCTCGGAGATAACCAGACTCTTGCCAGCACCTGTGGGCAGCACCAGCAGGGCCGGGTCATTGGATTTGCGGAAATGCCGTATCACACTGTGAACGGCATCTTTTTGATAGGGGCGGAGCTGGTAGACCATTTCGGGATTAGCCAAAGCTCTTTTGCAGATATTGGATAATATCGCCGGACTCATACATCCAGATATCGTCTTTGCCCGTTTCCTGAATACGTAAGCAAGGCACCTGAACCTTGCCGCCCATCTGTTGCAGCGCATTACGGGCCTGAGTATCGTTCATGGCATCCAGGGTCTGGATATTCAGGCCCAGTATGTGAATGGCCCTGCGGGTTTTGATACAGAAAGGGCAGGCCGTGAACTGGTAGAGCGTCATATCGGCTGTTTGTGCATCCACCCGGGCCTGCTGCTCCGGTGAACGTGCCATCGCTTTCGGGCGGGTCAGCTTATCCGCTGCCGCAATACCGTAGCCTAATACATTACGAATAATTTTTAATAACATAGGTTTGAGTACCAGTGAAAAGTCCCATTGTATCAGTTAAGCCAAAGCCTTTGACTGATGGCCATGGATTTATACGAAATCAAGTGCCCGATGTATGATGTGCCATGGATAAGAAATGACAATTATATTTTGCATGGTTTCAATGAGTGGTTATCGTGCCTCCGCACTCCGTTCGTCCTGAAGCCTGTCGAAGGACCCATAGGGCTTAAAGGCGGAAACTCCGGACTCTGATAGATCGTGCCAAGCACCCTTCGACTCCGCTCAGTGTGAACGGAGACTGTACACGTCAAACTCATTGAAACCATGAACTAGTTATAAACCTTATCCGGCAACCAGGTTGCCAGTTCTGGCCATATTGCTAACGCACACAATACCATCAGTTGAATGATGATGAAGGGAATCACCCCTTTGTAGATATCGGCTGTCGCCAATTCTGGCGGTGCAACCCCCCGTAAATAGAAAAGGGCAAAACCAAAAGGTGGGGTCAGGAATGAGGTTTGCAGATTGACTGCAATCATAATCCCCAACCAAACCGGATCCAGCCCCATTGCCAGCAGCACCGGGGCAACCATGGGCACGACGACAAAGGTAATCTCGATAAAATCGAGAATAAAGCCCAGCAGAAACATCACCAGCATGACAATCAGTACGGCAGTAAACACCCCGCCGGGCATGGCTTCAAAATAGCTGTGAATCAACTCTTCACCATTGAAGCCACGAAATACCAGGGAAAAAATGGAAGCTCCAATCAGAATCATGAACACCATGCAGGTGACCTGTGTCGTTGAGCGAACCACTTCTCTCAGCGTTTTGATACTGAGTTGTCGGCGCAGAATCGCCAGCAGGATCGCACCAACCGCACCGACACTGGCCGCTTCGGTTGGTGTTGCGGCACCCGCCAGGATCGAGCCCAGAACCGCGACAATTAACACCAGCGGTGGCAACAGGCAGGATAACAGGGAACGGTTGCTGCCCATGGACGCCAGATCGTCGTCGGTCAGTGCCGGTGCAGCATCCGGTTTAACGCGGGCAACCACCACCAGATAGACGACATAACAGAAAACCAGCAGCAAGCCGGGAATGATGGCACCCACAAACAGATCGCCAACCGACACCGTATCCGGTGAGAAGACACCCATCTTTATCTGTGACTGCTGGTAGGCACTGGATAACACATCGCCCAGCAGCACCAGGGCAATGGAGGGGGGAATGATCTGCCCAAGGCTCCCCGTGGCACAGATCGTACCGGTTGCCAGTGCCGGGGAATAGCCCCGACGCAGCATGGTGGGCAGGGATAACAAACCCATAGTGACCACCGTGGCACCGACAATGCCGGTACTGGCGGCCAGCAGCATGCCAACCACAATCACCGAGAGACCAAGGCCGCCCCGGGTTTTGCCAAACAGCCTTGCCATGCTTTCCAGCAGGCTTTCTGCCACTTTGGATTTTTCCAGCATCACGCCCATAAAGACAAACAGTGGCACAGCAATCAGGGTCTGGTTGGTGATAACACCAAACAGTCGGCTGGGCAGGGCGTTCATCAGCGAGAAATCAAATACGCCAAACAGTGATCCGGCTCCGGCAAACAGCAAGGCGGTACCTGCCAGGGAAAACGCCACGGGATAACCAGCCAGCAGCACCAGGCAGACGGTGGCAAACATCAGAAAAGGAATGGCGTCCATCATGATCTGCCCTCCTGGCGGCTTGCACCGGTAAGGATCATCAGAGAACGCATCAGTTCGGCAACGCCCTGAAGCAGAAGGGTAACCACCATCACCAGGAGCAGGCTTTTCAGCAGATAGATAAAAGGCAGCCCTCCGGGATCCTGGGACTGTTCCAGAATGTGCCAGGAACGTGCGATGTAATCCCAGCTCATCGCACCAATAAACAGACAGACCGGTAGCAACAGGAACACGGTGCCCAGACTGTTGACCAGTGCCTGCTTCCGTGGGCTCATGGTTCGATAGAAGACATCCACCCGGACATGGCCATTGTGCTTGAGTGTGTAGGCGCTGGCACCCAGGAAGACCATGGCGTGCAGATACATGGCCGATTCCTGCATGGCGATGGAGCCGATATTGAGCAAGTAGCGCAAAACCACCACGGTACAGACGACGAATACCAGCAGTAATGTCAGCCAGCTGATCAATCTTCCGGTGTGTTCTGTGAATTGGTCGATGGCGGCCACCACCGACCTGGCAAGTTTCCAGGTGGGATTCATACTGTCTTTCCCCCGACAGCCAACGCATTCAATGCTTGGCTGCTTGTTATTATCATTATTTTTCAGTGTTCCATTACCAGACCCTGAAAGGGGCATTTTTGATGCTTGATTAAAAAAGTGCAGTAAACAGAACACGTTAAGCGAGGCCATTATAGGCTTTCCCATGAGGGTTGAGCAATTTCACTATCTCACGACCGCTCATGAGCTTTGTGAAGGTTGATGTTTTCCATGCCGCGAAAGGTGTCCGGTGATGATTACCGGTATTGTGTTGGCAGAGGGGGGAGGGGGCGTCCTTTGGGGGCAGTCTATACTTGGTTGTTTATTGGATGACAGGTCAAGAAATTATGTCGGAATTTGGATTTTTGGGAGAACGTATAGAGTTTTATCTTGGGGCTGAATGGGACGAGGAACCAGTCACAGAAGAAGAAATGAAAACCGAGTTTGAATATATTAATGAACTTGAAGACTGGATAGAAGAAGCAATCAAATATGGCCGCACAAATGGATATGGCTATGATTTTACAGAAACGGAATACATGGTAAGAAAGGATAGATATGAGAAACTTTTCCCTGTAACAAAGAAGGCATGGAGAGACAGAGTTATAAAAGGTAAGGAGGAAGGTGTGGATATACTTGATTTTCCCAAATGGCATGAAAACATGATTAAAAAAGTCCGTCAGCGACAACACAGAGATACAAGAACAAACACAATGATCGCTATAAAAAAAAGGCTCGAAGGCCGGTGATAGGGCGTGGTTTCTGGGCGATGGTTATGTTGCTTATGCGAAATGAGTTTGCATAAGCAGAGTGTTATGTTCACCCGCGCAGGCCGCATTGTGCAACTGGTTCTTTGATACTGTTCTTTAATCTTGTTTGTATCAACTGGTTGATATTGAAATTCGCTCAATTTCGGTGGGGCTATCGACGGGTTGATAGGCTGGCACTCACTGCCCGATTGGGTGATGCTTTACGCAGATTTGCGTATAAGATAAAAAATTTATAAAAAAATCAATATTTTTTGTCTTTTATTGAGGCTCAACTATATTTGCTGCGCATAAGAAAAAACCCGGTCACAGGAGTTGGTCCTCCTACCGGGTTTTCCTCTCAAAATATGAGCTGTTGCTCGCGGAGCAGTATAGCATGGTTTCCTTTGCTTACGGGATTGGTTTGTTAAAAATGATTCGGGTCAAACTTAAAAATAAAGGGATGGAGGCGCTGACACCGACGCAAAGATACTTGCTGGTCGTACTGGTAACGTTTGCCAATACTGAAGGCGAATGCTGGCCAAGCCAGAAACTGTTGGCAGATATGGTCGGCACCAGTCAACCCACCATCAGCGCCGGATTAAAAAAGCTGGAAGAAGAAGGCTTTATAGAAAGTTGTTACCGTACTAACCAGAAAGGGGGCAACATCTCCAAGCTGTATCGAATGTTGTTCGAGCCGTTCGTGTTCAAGCAGATAAAAGAGGATCATTACAACTGCTTCGGCCAGCGAATCGACGATCCGAGAATAACCGATACGTCATGGGCAGAAAACCTGGAGTAAAGCAAACATAACAACAGCACCCAGCGGACGGCGCTAGACGCGCCGCCCCTTACGCAAGAGGTTATGAGCTTTTTCCGAGCCACCTTGATGGAACCGGGCGCAGTGGCCCGAAATATCGCTATGGACTGAATTCAACGTGCATAGTGTCGTCCAGAGACATGCCAGCAGCGACAAGACGCCAGATTTCCACGGTGTACTTGCCACTTAAGGTCACCACCTGCCTGCTATCAGCACTGAAGTCGGCGCACTGAACCGGGTCGGCATGCTTCAGAACAGTCTTCTTCTCCCAGTCGCCTTCGGGATTCCGGCCCAGGATGATTGCAGTGCCATCCGCGCTTGCGGTCACTAAAAGGCTGGCATTGGCGTTGAAGCGTGCGGAGTTGATCGGGCCGTTATGGGTGACAGTGGCTCTTGGTCGCCAATTGCCATGCTCATCGCGACCGTAGATTTCTGCCTCATATTCGGTATTCAAGTTCTCTTCGTAGCAACAGAAAGAGACAATATGACAGCTATCAGCACTGAAACTGGCCTCAATTTTTGGCAATTCCGAGTCATGGACATGTTTAGGGCTAATGGTGGCTTTTTTTATCCAGCTCGCGGCTCCGTCATAACCGTATATGCAGCAGCAGGCACCATAATCCGGCATGGTGACTACCACATGGCTGCTGTCGGGACTGAAAAAAGCTTTTTTCATTTTTTGCTGCAAGAGAATAGATTTCTTTATCCAGTTGCCGTGTTCGTCATAGCTGAGGATGTCCAGGCTACGAAGATCTTCGGTAGCCATCACATGGCAGCTATCGGGGCTGAATTGGGGGGATAGGTCAGGATGATTGTCTTCAAAAATGGGAATATGGTCAGTTTTCCCAGTCCAGTTGTCGATGCCGTCATGACTGAAGATGGTTAGGGTTTTGCTCCTGGTTCCGGGTTTTTGGTTGACGGTAAAGACATGGCGACCATCGGGGCTGGCTGTAGCATGCATGATACTGTAGTCATTGTTATTGAGTCTGATGCTCTCCATCGTGTTGCCATCTTTTTTGTTCAGGCGAAGGATTTTTGCCATCTCCCTGGACCCAAACATCAGTAACGGGTTGCCATTGTGGTTAAACCTGACGCGTTTGGCACTGGGGTCGCCAATGGTTTCTGATGTCCAGCCACCCTCCTCATTCCGACTGAGGATTTTGGCGCTCGGGCCGGGGGTCCAGGGGGACAATGGACGGGCCAGTACCTGGCTGCCATCGGAGTTGAAGCAGGCCTTCCAGCACATGCCATCGGCCATGTCCGCTGTTAACGTCCAGTGACCCGCGCCGTCCCAGCTGTGGATTTTGATACTGCCATCATCACAGGTAATGACTGCCTGATGACCATCGTAACTCAGGTCAGCTGATATGATCCTGTCTTCATAGACTGTAGTGAGTTGCTCTGTGCAGCTGTGATCGGGGTTGTAGGCAAAGATTTTCGCAGTATGGCCGTCATCCCAGGTCAATACATGACGGCCACGGGCGATGAAGCTGGTCATGAGGGTGGTTGAAGCCGGTTCTTCGGGGTTGCGCCAGGAGTGATAGCTGAAGCCAGCTTGTTCATGCCATTGGCCGTTACCTGTGCAGCCAAGGATTGTTGCGGTATTGCTGCTTCTGAAGATCACTAAATGGTTGCCATGGGTGCTAAAGCTGACGTCATTGACTTCCGGTTTTTCAAAAATGCGCTTTTCCAGCACCGGTTCGAATTGTTGACAGCCAGCCATGAGTTGACCCACCTTGTAAAACAGGGCATGGGGGAAGTATTTCTTTTTTTGTGGTTCACTGGTTTTAAGACCATCGTCTTTTATTTGCTCTGGAAGGAATTGGCTGAGGAGTTCATCGGCGACTGTTGTATTCGTGGTAAATTGTTCCAGCCAGTTCAGCAGGTCATGATCACTGATGCCCCGGGCGATCTCTTTGAACTGGTTTTGCTGGTGTTCTGCCAATGTTGCAAACCACCTTATGGCCAGCACATGTTCCCTGGTGATTACCTGATGAAAAAACTTACACGTTTTTGCGATGGCGATTATATCCCGGGAAGGCAAGCAGCGCAGCAGCGTGCACATGGGAATCTGTGGCAATTTCAGCAATGCACTCTGGTCTTCGTCGGGAACAATCGAGATACCGCTGCTGCTCCACACACAGCGGGACGCCTCAGGTGTTACTCCGGCACATTCCGGACTGCTGCCATAACGGCCGTTGTTGTTCTCGGTAATGGAAAGTGCCATGGTGAGTTGCCCTCGTCTGGTGATTGCCGGTCCGTTACCTTGGATGGAAAAGTTGGTCAAAAGTTCAAAAATTCAAGGTATTTGGAATGATCGTTTAGACAAGATCTGTTTGCTATCGTCACTGAAGAAGGCGGGATGGAGTTTCGGCTGGATTGTCCAGAACCATGCCAGCAGCAAAAAGGCACCAGATTTTCACATTGTTCGAGCCAGTTACGATCGCCACCTGTCTGCTATCGACACTGAAGAAGGCAGAATTGATCGGGTAGCCATGTCTCAGAATGACCTTATTCACCCAGCTGCCGTTGGCACAGCGGCCAGAGACTACTGCAGTACCATCCTGGCTTGCGGTTACCAGATGGGTGCTATCGGCGTTGAAACGTGCGGAATAGATCGGGCCGGCATGTCTTATAAGAGCTTTTGGCAGCCACTTGCCGTGCCCATCGTAACTGTAGATTTTTACCTTGAATTTGCCAGGAATGTTGTCGTTCCAAAGGCAAACCGGGTGCCAACAGAAAGTGGCAATATGTCTGCTATCAGGGCTGAAGCTGGCGTTATTGTCTGGCCCTTGAAAGTCATGGGGAATGGTGCCGCTTTCTGTCCAGCCTCTGGCTTCATCATAACTGTATATTCTGGTAGTGAGATAATCAGTGCTAATGATCGCCGCATGTCTGCTATCGGGACTGAAGAAGCCTCTTTTTCTCTCTTCCAGACAGGAAATAGAGGTTGGTATCCAGTTGCCGCGTTTGTCACAACTGAGGATTTCAAGGTTAGATGTATTTTTGCTAACCATCACATGACGGCTATCGGGGCTGAATTTGGGCCAATACCGGGCACCATTGTGGATAATAATCGGGATATTGCCGGTTTTCTCTGTCCAGTCGCTGTTGCTGTCACGACTGAGGATTTTCATGGTTATGCTGTCAGTTTCACCGTCTTTCCGGTTGAAGGTAATGACATGGCGACCATCGGGGCTGGCGATAACCCGTATGACCGAGCCTCCGTTGTCAGTGAGGGGTGCACTCTCCAGCCAGCCGCCATCTTTGTTCAGGCTGAGGATTTTTGCGATCTTTGCGTTGATCCCCTCATAATCACTGTACATCAGCACATGGCTGCCATCGGGACTGAAGGTGACTGATTCGGCATAGAAGTCACTGGTGGCCTCTAATGTCCAGCCACCCTCCTCGTTCCGCCTGTGGATTTTTGTGCACGAGTTTGAGTGGGTCAGTACCCGGCTGCCATCCGGGCTGAAGCGAGCCTTCAAGGGCCGCCTGAAATCGGTAATATCCGCTGCCAGCGTCCAGTGACCAGTGTCGTTCCAGCTGTGAATTCTGGCGCTGCCATCATCACAGATAATGACGGCATGATGACCATCGTAACTTAAATCAGCTGAGCAGATCCTGCCTCCATGGCAAATGTTGAGTTGCTCAGTACAGCTCTTGTCGGCGTTATATGCGAAGATTTTTGCGGTATGTTTTCTACAGGCGAGCACATGACGGCTGTTGCTCTCAAAGTTGTAGAGAGGACGATGTGTTTTGCGCTCGTAATCGAAGCTAAATCTGGCTTGTTTATGCCATGAGCTGTTCGCTGTGTAGCCAAAAATTAGCCCGGTACGGAAGTTTTTCAAGATCACTAACTGGTCGCCATGGGTGTTCAAGCTGAGGGTATTACCATCAACACCAAGAATTTTCGTTGCCAGAACCGGTTCGAATTGTCGACAGTCAGCCATCAGTTTGCTCACCGTGTAAAACAGGACCTGGGGGAAGTATTTCCTTCTTTGTGCTTTACATGTTTTAAGACCATCGTTTGTTGTCTGCTCTTCAGGGCATTGGCTGTAAAGTTTACCGACTACCGCTGTATCGGTGGTAAATTGCCTCAGCCAGTGCTGCAGGTCACGATCACTGATGGCACGGGCAATCTCCTTGAACTGGTTCTGCTGGTGTGTTGCCAATTTTGCAAACCACGATCTGGCCAGCAGATGTTCATCGGTGATTACCTGGTTTAAATACGTACACGTTTTTGCGGTGGCGAGTATCTCCCGGAAAGATAAATAGCCCAACAACCTGAGCAAGGGAGGCTCAGGCAAATGCAGTAATGAACATTGGTCCTGGCAGGGCACAACCGACATACCGTTGCTGTTCCACACATAACGGGATATCTCAGGTGTTACTCCGGCGCAGTCCGGGTTATCGCCATAATTGCCGCTGGTGTTCACGGTAACGGGAGGTTCCATTGTGAATTGTGATCTTCAGGTGGTTGCAAGTCAGGCATCTTGGATAGCATTGTCGGGCAAAAGTTCACAGCAATCGGAATGATCGTCTAGAGCTCAAGCTGGAAGCTTTGTCTGCAAAAACGACACAGGAAGCGCAGTATGTCTGAAGGTACTTTCCCGTTTTTCACAACTCCATCTATGGTACCAGCGAAGCCCTGATAGGGTTTCCCATGAGGGTTGGGCAATTTCACTATCTCTCACAACCGCTCATGATCTTTCTTGATGGAACCGGGCGCAGATTCCGGCCCGAAATATCGCTATGGACTGAATTCGGTTTGCATAGTTTCGTTCAAAGACCTGCCCGCATTGACAAGACGCCAGATATTCACAATGTGTTTGCCACTTACGGTGACCACATGCCTGCTATCAACACTGAAGATGGCAGATCGGACCGCAAAGCTATGCTTCAGAATGGACTTATTCACCCAGCTGCCGTCGGCATACCGGCCCAGGATTACTGCAGTACCATCCGCGCTTGCGGTTACTATATGGCTACCATCGGCGTTGAAGCGTGCTGAACGGATCGGGCCAGTATGGGTGATAATGGCTCTTTCTCGCCAATTACCGTTCCCAGTACGACCATAGATTTTTGCGTGATATTTGGCACTGCCATGGGCTCGGCAAGAACAGCCACAACAGAAAGTGACAATATGACGCCCATCAGCACTGAAGCTGGCGTCAATTTGTGGCCTGTTGTGGTCATGGCGAATGATGTTTTTTTCAATCCAGCCTCTGGCTGCGTTAAAGCCGTATATGCTGGCGGAGCGATGACCTGGGACGATTACCACCGCATGGCTGCTGTCGGGACTGAAGAAGGCTCTTTTAATTTTTCCCCTCAAGGGAATAGAGTTCTGCATCCAGTTGCCGTGTTTGTCACAGCTGAGGATTTCAAGGTTAGAAAGATCTTTGGCTGCCATCACATGGCAGCCATCGGGGCTGAACTTGGGGGGCAGGTCAGGGTCAAGGGGGTTAATAATGGGGATATTGCCGGTTTTCTCTGTCCAGTTGCCGTTGCTGTCACGACTGAAGATTTTTAGGGTTATGCTGTCAGTTTTAGCGTTTTGGTGGTTAACGGTAATGACATGGCAACCATCGGGGCTGATTGTAGCCCGTATGATCCAGTTTTTGTTGTTACCGAGGGTAGAGCTATCGAGCCTGCAGCCATCTTTGTTCAGGCTGAGGATTTTTGCCATCCCCCTGACACCGAACATCAGAACCTGGTTACCATCTGGGCTGAAGGTGACAGATTTGGCATCGAAGTTACTAGAGGCCTCCAATGTCCAGCCACCTTCCCCGTTCCGCCTGTGGATTTTTGTGCATGAGTCTGAGTGGGTCAGTACCCGACTGCCATCGGGACTGAAGCAAGCCTTCAAGCCCCGCCCGCCATCAGCGATGTCCGCAGCTAACGTCCAGCGACCAGCGACGTTCCAGCTGTGGATTTTGGCACTGCCATCATAACAGGTAATAACTACCTGATGACCATCGTCACTTAAGTCAGCTGATATGATCCTGTCTTTATGGACAATGGAGAGTTGTTCTGTGCAGCTGTTATCGGCGTTATAGCCGAAGATTTTTGCGACATGGTATCCATCCCAGGCCAAGACATGATGGCCGCTGGTCATGAAGCTGGTCTCGACGGTGGGGGAAGGAGGGTTGACCCAGGAATGATAGCTGAAACCCGCTTGTTCATTCCATTGGCAGTACGCTGTGAAGCCAAATATTGTCCAGGTATGATTGTTTCTGAAGATCACTAAATGGTCGCCATGGGTGCTAAAGCTGACGGTATTGACATCAGGGTTATTAAGAATGCTCTTTGTCAGAATCGGTTTGAATTGTCGACAGTTAGCCATCAGTTGACCCACCGTGTAAAACAGGACCTGGGGGAAGTATTTCCTTTTTTGTGCTTCACAGGTTTTAAGATCGTCGTCTGTTGTTTGCTTTCCAGGGCATTGGCTACAAAGCTTATCGGCTATCGTTGTATCCATGGTAAATTGTCCCAGCCAGTACTGCAGGTCAGGATCACTGATGTCCCGGGCAATCTCTTTGAACTGGTTTTGCTGGTGTGCTGCCAATGTTGCAAACCACCTTCTGGCCAGCAGATTTGCATTGGTGATTACCTGGTTTAAATACGTACACGTTTTTGCGGTGGCGAGTATCTCCCGGAAAGATAAGTAGCCCAGCAGCTTGAGTATGGGAAGCTGTGGCAAGTTCAGTAATGAGCATTGGTCTTTGGGCACAACCGACATACCGTTACTGCTCCGCGCACTCCCCACACAATGGGGTGCCTCAGGTGTAACTCCCACGCAGTCCTGGCTGCTGACATAACTGCCGCTGGTGTTCACGGTAACGGGAGGTTTCATTGTTAATTGTCATTGTCAGGTGACTGCCAATCAGATGTCTTGGATGGGGTTGCCGGGTAAAAGTTCAAGGCATTCGAATAAACCTGATTAATCTTCCCGTGGGTTCTGTGAATGGGTCGATAGAACGACCTGGCATGTTTCTCAATTCTGACTGTTTGCTTCCGGCTTTTGGTTGCCAGCATGCAGAACAACACCCTGGCCAGTTGCAGCCTGTGGAGTTCCGGGCGGATTGTCCAGAACCATGCCAGCAGCGACAAGACGCCAGATTTTTACGTTTTGCGAGGCACTTACGGTCACCACCTGTCTGCTATCGACACTGAAGAAGGCAGAATTGACCCGGTAGTTATGTTCCAGAATGACCTTAGTCACCCAGCTGCCGTCGGCACAGCGACCAAGGATTACTGCAGTACCATCCTCGCTTGCGGTTACCAGATGGGTACCATCGGCGTTGAAGCGTGCGGTATAGATCGGGCCGTTATGGCTGATAACGGCCTTTGGCAGCCACTTGCCGTTCCCATCGTGACCGTAGATTTTTGCCTGAAATTCGTTACTGGCGTTGCCTGGGGGCCAACAGTAAGCTGCGTGCCAACAGAAAGTGACAATATGGCTGCTATCAGCACTGAAGCTGGCGTCAATGTATGGCCCCTCACGGTTATGGGGAATGATGCCGCTTTTTATCCAGCCTCTGGCGGCGTTATAACTGTATATACTGGCGATGCTATAACCAGCGCCGATGATCGCCGCATGGTTGCTATTGGGACTGAAGACGGCTCTTTTGCCTTTTCTAAATAAGGGAATAGGGCTCTGCATCCAGTTGCCGCGTTTGTCACAGCTGAGGATTTCAAGGTTAGAATCACTCTTGCTAATCATTACATGACAGCCATCGGGGCTGAATTTGGGCCATAGTCGGGTATCATTGGGGAGAATAATTGGGATATTGTCAGTTGTCTCTGTCCAGTCGCTGTTGCTGTCACGACTGAGGATTTTCATGGTTATGCTGTTAGTTTCACGGTCTTTCTGGTTGATGGTAATGACATGGCGACCATCGGGGCTGGCGATAACCCGTATGACCGAGCCTTCCTTGTGAGTGAGGGGTGCACTCTCCAGCCAGCCGCCATCTTTGTTCAGGCTGAGGATTTTTGCGATCTTTGCGTTGATCCCCCGATAACAACTGTACATCAACACATGGCTGCCATCGGGACTGAAGGTGACTGATCGGGCATAGAAGTCACTGGTGACCTCTAATGTCCAGCCACCCTCCTCGTTCCGTCTGTGGATTTTTGTGCACGAGTTTGAGTGGGTCAGTACCCGGCTGCCATCCGGGCTGAAGCGAGCCTTCAAGTGCCGCCTGAAATCGGTAATATCCGCTGCCAGCGTCCAGTGACCAGTGTCGTTCCAGCTGTGGATTCTGGCGCTGCCATCATCACAGATAATGACTGCATGATGACCATCGTAACTTAAATCAGCTGAGCTGATCCTGCCTCCATGGAAAATGTCGAGCTGCTCCGTACAGCTCTTGTCGGCGTTATATGCGAAGATTTTTGCGGTACGTCCTCTACAGGCCAGCACATGATGGCCGTGGGTCTCAAAGTTGGCGAGAGGAAGACCTGTGCAGAGCTCGTCATCGAAGCTAAAACTGGCTTGTTTATGCCATGGGCGGTTCGCTGTGTAGCCAAAGATTGTCCCTCTATGATGGTTTCCCAAGATCATTAAATGGTCGCCATGGGTGTTCAGGCTGATAGTAGCGTCAGGAGCATCATTAATTTTCTTTGCCAGAACCGGTTTGAATTGTCGACAGTCAGCCATCAGTTTACTCACCGTGTAAAACAGTACCTGGGGGAAGTATTTCCTTTTTTGTGTTTCACCGGTTTTACGACCGTCGTCTGTTGTTTGTTCTGCAAGGTATTGGCCGCAAAGTTTACCGACTACCGTTGTATCCGTGGTAAATTGCCCCAGCCAGTGCTGCAGGTCACGATCACTGATGTCACGGGCAATCTCTTTGAACTGGTTCTGTTGGTGCGTTGCCAATTTTGCAAACCACGATCTGGCCAGCAGATGTTCATCGGTGATTATCTGGTTTAAATAAGTACACGTTTTTGCGGTGGCGATTATCTCTCTGAAAGATAAATAGCCCAACAGCCTGAGCATGGGAGGCTCAGGCAAATACAGTAATGAACATTGGTCTTGGCAGGGCACAACCGACATACCGTTGCTGTTCCACACATAACGGGATACCTCAGGTGTTACTCCGGCGCAGTCCGGGTCATCGCCATAATTGCCGCTGGTGTTTACAGTAACGGGAGGTTCCATTGTGAATTGTGATCTTCAGATGGTTGCCATTCAGATATCTTGGATGGGGTTGCCGGGCAAAAGTTCACAGCAATCGGAATGTTCGTCTGGGAGGCTGACCGAAAACCGCTTTGGCAGTCTAGGAGCCTGTCCGAGAATAGACTGCCCTACTGCGGTTGCGATAAATTGGTCTAAAAATTCCTGCTTCTTCGTCAAATAGCCCCGCTATTCTCCTCAGAATCAGAAATTTTTATCCTCAATTTCTCGCAATCCTCGCTACGGGCGCTATTCTCGGACAGGCTCCTAGCCACAACCTTTCTTGCCCTGTGTACAACCTTTGCCTACGATAGTATTACTATTTCAATATAGTAATACAGAAAGAGGTGTGACGTGCATAAATTAACGACCAAAAGACAAGTGACTATTCCTCAAAGTATCTGCCAAAAGCTCGGGCTAAAACCAGGCGACTTTATACAGGTTTTCGAGCGCGATGGTGTGGCACATTTGGTAAAGATGACCTCCGACGACCTTTCTGGCACCATCAAATTACCTGGTGATACCCATCAACACATAACGCGAGAGGACACCAGGAAGGCCATCAAAAACAAAACCGCCAGAAAATTCGCGGGCGAATCATGATTGCTGTTGATACAAATGTGCTGTTGCGTTATCTGATAGCGCCAGTCGATGCCCGTAACCCGCCCTGGCAAGCGAGAGTGGCGGCTGAAACCATTAATTCTGCTGACTCCGTTTACCTCTCAGACATTGTCCTGGCCGAAACCGAGTGGGTGCTGGAAACCGTCTTTGAATTAACCAAAGCAGAAATACACTCCGTTCTCAAACAGCTCGCCAGTAACACCCGGTTCATTTTTGAAGACTGGAGTGCCCTGCAGAGCGCGCTTATGGATTACAGCGAAACTCCAAAAGTGGATTTCTCTGATTGTCTGATTGCCCGACGTGCCACCAGCAAAGGCTCCCAAACGCTCTACAGCTTTGAAAGCCGCAAAAAGCTGGGGGCTTTATCCATCGTCACCACGCTGGTAAAGGAGCAAGTTGGGAGTGACTGATGAACGCCTCCTGCTCCCCGTAAAGCCACCCTTTAAAAATGAAAGACCCGGCCACGGTTTGCTCTCTTCACTTTTTAAAAAGTGGGTGTCCTTTTTCTTTTCTCTTTTTCTTTTCATAGAATTGTCACATTCAAGCTCTATATTTGATTCCCGGAAGTCAAGCAAGGAGGCTCACGCCTCAGATCAACCTTTGATAGCCCTTAATGATGAGAAGGTGCTGTTAATCGAACAGGGCGCGTAAATCCTGGAGAGCAAATGATGAAAATAACAACACACGTAACGGCATTTAAGCGAGTCCTGGCTGTGTCTGCTACCGCAGCGCTGGCGTTGGCCAGTGGTGCTGCCATGGCCAGCCAGCTGGATCCATCCCTGCCAAAGTACAGTAAGTCCAGTGGCGTGTCCGGTAACCTGTCCTCCGTGGGTTCAGACACGCTGGCAAATCTGATGACGCTCTGGGCCGAAGATTTCAAGCGCATTTATCCCAATGTGAATGTTCAGATTCAGGCGGCGGGTTCTTCTACTGCACCTCCCGCTCTGACCGAAAGTACCTCAAACTTCGGCCCCATGAGTCGGAAAATGAAGGACAAGGAGCTGGAAGCATTTGAGAAAAGGCATGGTTACAAGCCAACGGCGATTCCTGTGGCGATTGATGCGCTGGCAGTCTTTGTTAACAAAGATAATCCCATCAAAGGCCTGACCATGGCCGAAGTGGATGCGATTTTCTCGTCAACCCGCAAGTGTGGCGCAGACAGTGAAGTGAAGACCTGGGGTGATATTGGCCTGAGTGGATCCTGGCAGAACCGCTCTGTGCAGCTGTATGGACGTAACTCGGTATCCGGCACTTATGGCTACTTCAAGAAGAAGGCGCTGTGTAAGGGGGATTTTAAAAACAGTGTGAATGAGCAGCCAGGTTCCGCCTCGGTGGTTCAGTCGGTTTCTGCATCGCTGAACGGTATTGGCTATTCCGGTATCGGTTACAAAACCTCCAGTGTGAGAACCGTTGCACTGGCGAAGAAAGAAGGCCAGTCCTTTGTTGAGGCGACGCCGCTGAATGCGGTTGATGGCAGCTATCCTCTGTCACGTTTTCTGTACGTGTATGTGAACAAGCAGCCTAACAAGCCACTGTCTCCCCTTGAGCGCGAATTTGTTAAGTTGCTGCTCTCGAAACAGGGGCAGGAAGTGGTTGTGAAGGATGGCTATATCCCACTGCCAGGCAAGGTGGTTGATAAATACCTGGCTAAGCTCGGACTGGATAATACGACGATTGCCAGCAAGTAATGTGATTGCTGAGTGGAGATAAAGCCACTGTCTTCAGTGGCTTTATTTTTTAGTTAACCCTTCAAAGGATACGCATTAATTACAGAATCATTGCCGCGATCCAGGCAAACAGGATCATGGGAATGTTGTAGTGCATAAACGTTGGAATAACGGTGTCACGGATATGGTCGTGCTGGCCATCCACATCCAGCCCGGCGGTTGGACCAATAGTGGAGTCGGAGGCTGGAGAGCCTGCATCACCCAGCGCGCCGGATGCACCAACAAGCGCAGCGGTTGCCAGAGGTGAAAAGCCAAGGGCCAGTGCCAGTGGGACATAAAGTGTGGCAATAATGGGAATGGTTGAGAAGGAAGAACCAATGCCCATGGTGATCATCAATCCAACAAGCAGCATCAGCAATGCGGCCAGTGCCTTGCTGCCATAAACCAGCTCTTCAACCATGGCCACCAGGGCAGGAATATCCCCGGTTGTCCTGAGTACTTCGGCAAAGCCAGAGGCAGAGATCATGATAAATCCACACAGGGCCATCATTCTTACACCCCGGGCAAAGACATCATCCGCTTCCCGCCAGTGCACAATGCCGCCGAGGATCATCATCATAAAGCCTGTGGCTGCACCCATGGCCATGGAGTCGGTGAACAGTTGCACGCCGAGTGCCGCCGCAATGGATACCAGGGTAATCAGCACGGCCTTTGGCTCCATGGATGGCTGCTCTTCCTTAGCGGTTTTCAGGGCGCTCTCTGCAATGTGGTAGTGGCGGGGTTTACGGTAAGTCCAGAACACAGCCACAAGCAGACCAATAAACATGCCGAGTACCGGTAGAGCCATGGCCGATGGCATCAGGTCAGGGTCAATGTTCAAGCCATTATCGTTGAGGTTGCCCGCCAGGATCTGGGTCAGGTAGATATTGCCGAAACCAATGGGAACCAGCATATAGGTGGCGATCAGACCAAACGACAGGGTGCTTGCTACCGCCCTGCGGTCCAGCTGTAAGGAGCTGAAAACACCCAGTAGCGGTGGGATCAGAATAGGAATAAAGGCGATATGCACAGGGACCACATTCTGGGAGGCAAAGGCCATCAGCAGAATGCTTCCCAGGATTGAGATCCTCAGGCCAGCTGTTTTGTGGGTCTTGGCTACCCTCTGAATAATTCGATCGGCCAGCCACTGGGGAATCCCGGATGCGGATATAGCCATGGCGAAGGCACCCAGCATACCGTAGCTGATGGCGATGCTGGCACCACCCCCCAACCCTTCGGCAAAAGCGGACAGTGTGGCATCAAACCCCAGTCCACCGGCAAGACCTCCACCAATAGCCCCGAAAAAAAGGGCAAGTACAACGTTTACACGCAAGACACTCAAGGTCAGCATGATGGCAACAGCCAAAATGACAGCGTTCATAGTAATCCAGTTTTGTGTTCTTTTGAGTTATAAGCGGTTTGCGATACTTCAATCCACAGCATTATCCACAGCACGATCTATAACAGATCAGTCTATAGCAGATCAGTGCAGAGCTCGTCAGGAGCTGTCGCATTCCTTGATTGGTTGTGCCTTGAGCTCTTTTTTCTAGTTGTAAATTAATATATTACACATTGAGGCTAGAAGCTCAGGCGATAAAAGTAAATGTATTCGATCAGGGTCGAATCAGCCGTTCAATGGTGATGATGGTGTCGGTGGGCATGCAGGGAAGGGATCATGGAAAGGGCAGAGCTACACTGTTCTGATTGGGTGTCAATACCGGGTATTGTTAGCAGATTTCTGGGTAACATCGTTATTTTCTCTGATCATGATGCACTTTCAACAGGTCTGTAGGCTCGGTAATTCAGGCTTACAGCCGTTATTGGCAGCCACTAAATTACATTGATCTGTTGGCCCGGGCAATGATTTTTTCCCGGTGTCACATTACTGTCATATTGATTCTGTAAGTTACGGGCATGATTTAATCAGACTTGCGCCATGTATCAAAATTCGATGGATAACAGCCCGGGTATTGATTTCAATACACCGGCACTAAAAAAATATCGTTCCCTGCGCTTCTTGAAAGACCGTCTTGCCCGCTGGGGGGTTGCCTCCGGTGGTCTTGGCGTGATTGTGGCGATTCTCCTGATTTTCTTTTACCTCCTCTATGAGGTCCTGCCGCTATTTAACCGCGCTGAGATTACCCGGGTTGCTTCATACCCATCGGCCCTGACTTTTGTTGATGAGCCAGTTGCTACAAAAAAAGCGCCGATATTTCTCGCTGTTGAAGAGCAGGCCGAAGTGGCCATGCAAGCAGAGGCTTCCGGTAATCTGCGTTTTTTCTCCTCCCAGACCGGTGAATGGCTACAGAATGAGTTGCTGCCAATACCTGCGGGCAGTGAGGTGGTCAGGGTGGTCAGGGATGCTGCTGGTTCCAATCTGATGGCGGCCGGTCTTACCAAAGGTGAGGTCATACTGTTTGATCAGGGCTACAGGATTACCTGGCCAGATGACCGCCGGAAGATCACACCGGAAGTCAGCTACCCTTATGAGCGGCAGCCTTTTGCCATCAAGGACTTTTCGGCTCCGGTTGCACAACTGGCCATCAGTGACGGTGAGGAAAAGCTGTTGATGGCCGCCAGCAGCAATAACCAGCTGGTGATGGAGGTTGTCCATAAGGAAGCGGATTTTTTAACCGAGTCCATCACTGTTGAGCAGCAGTCCGTCGCCCTGCCGGTGATCAGCGGACTTTCTGCGCAGGGTGGCCTGGATATCCGCCAGTTGCTGATTGATCCGGAACAAACCTGGCTTTATGTCCTCAGCGGCAGCAATCAACTGACGGTGATCAATATCAGCGATATTGACCGTCCCTATATCCATGAGACGCTCAACCTGACCGCTAAGGGAGTGGAAGTTACCGCGATGACGTTTCTGTTGGGCGGGGTGTCCCTGCTGGTGGGTGACTCAGAAGGCAATATCGCCCAGTGGTTTATGGTTCGTGAAGATGGCCGTCTGAATTTGCACAATATTCGTTCTTTCAGCCTCGGCAGTGACCCCATCGACAAGATTGTTCCGGAGCATCGGCGCAAGGGCTTTCTGGCGTCGGATGTGAAGGGTCAGGTTGGTCTGTATTACACCACGGCAAACCGTTCTCTGCTGGTGGAGCCATTGGCTGCGGGTCGAATAGATCAAATGGCCGTAGCGCCAAGAGGCAATTATCTCATTCTGGCCAGCCAGGGTGAGACGCAATTCCTGAAAATCGACAATGAGCACCCGGAAATATCCTGGTCTGCCCTGTGGGGTAAAGTCTGGTATGAGTCTTACAATCAGCCGGATTACATCTGGCAGTCCTCGGCATCAAACAATGATTTCGAGCCCAAGCTGAGCCTGATGCCACTGTCGTTCGGGACGCTCAAGGCGGCGTTTTATGCCATGTTGCTGGCAGCGCCACTGGCCATTTGTGCGGCTATTTACACCGCCTACTTTATGGCTCCGGGCATGCGCAGAAAGGTAAAGCCGGTGATCGAGCTGATGGAGGCCCTGCCTACGGTCATTCTTGGTTTTCTTGCCGGGCTCTGGCTGGCCCCGCTGATTGAAAATCAGCTGGTGGGTATTTTTGCCCTGTTGCTCTTTGTGCCAGCGGGCATCCTGATGTTTGCTTTTGCCTGGGATGGCTTGCCTGCAACGATACGTCACCGGATTCCTGACGGTATGCAGGCCGGATTGCTGGTGCCCGTGGTATTACTCAGTGGTGCCCTGGCCATGTCGCTCAGTTCCAGTCTGGAACTCTGGCTGTTTGACGGTGATATGCGTACCTGGCTGACCACCGAGCTGGGCATTCCCTACGACCAGCGTAATGCCCTGGTGGTAGGACTGGCCATGGGTTTTGCCGTTATTCCAACCATATTTTCCATTGCGGAGGATGCGATATTCAGCGTACCCAGGCACCTGACCTATGGTTCCCTGGCGTTGGGAGCCACACCCTGGCAGACCCTGACCCGGGTGGTTCTTCTGACCGCCAGTCCGGGTATTTTCTCTGCGCTGATGATCGGTATGGGAAGGGCTGTGGGTGAAACCATGATCGTGCTGATGGCCACAGGGAATACGCCCATTATGGATGCCAATATCTTTGAGGGCATGCGGACGCTGGCGGCCAATATTGCGGTTGAGATGCCAGAGTCTGAAGTGGGCAGTAGCCATTACCGAATTCTCTTTCTGGCCGCACTGGTGCTGTTCCTGTTTACCTTTGTGGTGAACACGGCGGCGGAGATGGTGCGTCATCGACTTCGTAAGAAATACAGCTCGCTCTAAGAAGGGAAAGAGGATAAGAAATGACTATGAATAATTCCCTTCAAAGCCCCGGAAAACGCTCTGTTGGTGCATGGATTAACAGCGGTGCTCCCTGGGTCTGGCTAAATGCCGGTGCGGTTGCCATCAGTCTGGTTCTGGTGATCGGGCTGCTGGGGTTGATCGCTGTGCGCGGGCTGGGGCACTTCTGGCCGGGCCAGATTATGGTGGCCGATTACCAGCCTCCGGGGCAGGCTGTCCGAATGGTTGCCGGAGAGATTACCGACAGTGAAGAAGTCCCCGCAGCCCGTTTGGAGTCGTCCGGCCTTGAGGTGGTCAACGGCCAGGAGCTATATACCCGTGTTCTGTTGAAGCAGGGCAATCGGGACCTGAGTGGTGCTGACTTTGTCTGGATCGTCGATGAGTGGCTGAGTAATCGCCAGTACCCTGAAGACATCATGGTGCTTGAGCGTCGTGAATGGGGCAATTTCTACGGCTTCCTGGAGTCTGTTCAGGAAGATGGTGTCACCGTTGCCAGTGGTGAATCGGCCTGGACCGTTTTCAATAAGCGTTTGGATCGGGCTCTCGAGATTTATCAGGCAATCTACCAGATTGAAAAGCACGACATTGGCTCAATAAACGCCGCAATAGAACAGCTGCGTCTGGCCGAGCGTCGTCTGGAGCTGAGCGGTGATAGGGACCCTGTCCGTCAGGCAGAGATTCAGGCTGAGCGAAAACAGCTGAATCAGGAATATCAGCAACTGGAAAACCAGCTGGGCGATCTTTACCGGGCGTTCAACCGTGACAGCTTTGTGGCCAGAACCGTTGCTGGTCAAACCCTGGAACAGCCAATCAGTAAGGTGGTGCGTGCCTATCAGCCCAATGCCCTGTCACTGACCGATAAAATAGGTTTTTATTTTGACAAGGTCAGTGAGTTCATTCTTGATGATCCCAGGGAGGCCAATACCGAAGGCGGTGTCTTCCCCGCCATCTTTGGCACAGTGATGATGGTGATTCTGATGTCCATTATGGTGACCCCTTTCGGTGTTATCGCTGCCGTCTATCTGCGAGAGTACGCCAGTCAGGGCTGGATGACCCGGGCCATCCGGGTGGCAGTTAATAACCTGGCGGGGGTTCCCTCCATCGTTTACGGGGTGTTTGGTCTTGGTTTTTTCATCTACTTTGCCGGGGCAAAAATCGATAATCTGTTTTTTGCTGAGGCCCTGCCATCCCCCACCTTTGGTACTCCGGGGCTGCTGTGGGCATCCATCACTCTGGCTCTGTTGACCCTGCCGGTGGTGATTGTCGCCACGGAAGAGGGGCTGTCCCGTATTCCCCGCTCCGTTCGGGAAGGGAGTCTGGCCCTCGGTGCCACCAAGGCAGAAACGTTGTGGCGGGTTGTGCTGCCCATGGCCAGCCCGGCCATGATGACCGGTTTGATTCTGGCGGTTGCCCGTGCGGCAGGGGAAGTAGCACCACTGATGCTGGTGGGGGTTGTTAAGCTGGCTCCCAGCTTGCCGCTGGATGGCAACTACCCCTATCTGCATCTTGATCAGAAGTTCATGCATCTGGGCTTTCATATTTTTGATGTGGGTTTCCAGAGCCCGAACGTGGAAGCCGCCAGGCCGCTGGTGTATGCCACTGCGTTGCTGCTGGTGATGGTTATTGCCGTGCTGAATCTGTCCGCCGTTGCGATTCGCAACCGGTTACGTGAAAAATACAAGAGCCTTGAGGACTGAACACGATGTCTGCGGAAGAGCTTTATAACGTCATCGATAGAAAGCCGGAAGGGGATGAAAAAAAGGATGAAAGCCTGAACAAGACTTTGAGTGAGGCTCTTACTGTGAAAACCGCCATAACGTATCCTGAAAACAGCCCTGAGAAGTACGCCAGTGTTACCGCTGATGGTCGTGCTGAACCACCTTCCGCACTTCCCGGAGCTGTTAATCCTGAGTCTCTTGGGCGTGGTCGTTCTGTACTGAACCTTGAGCTTGAACCGACCAGTATGGAGGTGTCTGGCCTGAACTTGTTCTATGGCGAGAAACAGGCGTTGTTTGATGTCTCCATGAAGATACCGCAAAAGCGTGTAACGGCGTTTATCGGACCTTCGGGCTGTGGTAAGTCCACGCTGCTGCGCAGTATGAACCGGATGAATGATCTGGTGGATGGCTGTCGTGTGGATGGGCAGATACGGCTCACCAATGCTTCCGGTGGGCAGCAAAATATCTACGAGAAATCCGTCAATGTGGCTGATCTTCGTCGTCGGGTAGGGATGGTGTTCCAAAAGCCCAACCCATTCCCAAAAAGTATTTATGAAAATGTTGCCTATGGCCTGAGAATTCAGGGCATCAATAAAAAGCGGGTACTGGATGACGTTGTGGAGTGGGCGCTGAAAGGGGCTGCGCTCTGGAATGAAGTGAAGGATCGCCTCCATGAAAGCGCACTGGGCCTATCCGGTGGGCAGCAGCAGCGTCTGGTTATTGCCCGGACCATTGCGGTGGAACCCGAAGTATTGCTTCTGGATGAGCCTGCATCTGCACTCGACCCTATCTCCACTTTGAAGATTGAAGAGTTGATCAATGAGTTGAAGTCCAGATTTACCATTGTGATTGTCACCCATAACATGCAGCAGGCGGCCCGGGTGTCGGATTACACCGCATTTATGTATATGGGGCGGATGATTGAGTATGGCGACACCGACAGGCTGTTCACCAACCCCCGCAAGAAACAGACTGAAGACTACATTACTGGCCGTTATGGCTGAAGAGCTTTCCTGAATCTCAACAGTTTCTGGCAGCCTCCAAGGATTATCCATGCCTAACCAAAGCGATTTGCTGACCCACCACATTTCCCAGCAGTTCAACCATGAACTGGAAGAGCTGCGCAATAACCTGTTGTCCATGGGCGGCACGGTTGAGAAGCAGGTCAGTGATGCCATTGAGTCACTGATCAATGCCGACAGTGACCTGGCCATCGTTGTTTGTGAAAAAGACACCGACATCAACTTTATGGAAACGTCCATTGATCAGGAGTGTTCCAGAATTCTGGCCCGCCGCCAGCCTGCAGCCAGCGACTTACGCCTGGTTCTGGCATGCACCAAAGTGGCCACGGACCTGGAGCGCATTGGTGATGAAGCGGCCAAAATTGCCCGATTTGCCATAAAATTGTCAGAACAGGGGGAAGCACCCAAAGGCTATATTGAAACCCGTCATATTGGCAGTCATGTCCGCCAGATGACTCAGGATGCCCTGAATGCCTTTGCCCGGTTTGATGCAGAGCAGGCCCTTGCGGTGGCTAAAGAGGATAAAGCGGTGGATCGGGAATACAAAAGTGCCACCCGTGAACTGGTGACTTATATGATGGAAGATCCCCGCTCCATTACCCGGGTGTTGAATATTATGTGGGTATTACGCTCTCTGGAGCGGATTGGTGATCATGCCAGAAATATTGCCGAGCACGTTATTTACCTGGTCAAGGGTAAGGATGTCAGACACATTGGTCTTAAACGGATGCAGGAAGAGGTGTTTGATCAGCAGCTGGATGATTGAAGCAGTACTGTCTTTTAATTTAATTGAAATGGTTTTAGGGGAATTAAATTCCCCGGTTTTTTATTTCTGATATGAACACCATTTAAAAATGTGTTTTTCAATTTTTTATTTTTCAATTAGCTGTTTGGTATTTTGCGCTAATCTTTAGTTATTAATACCTTTCAGGCAATCATGCTGTTTGTTTCTGAATCAATCTTTTGTAAAAAAACACGGATGAAACAATCAGCAGGTAGCTATGAATTACTCCAGTACCCTTCATGACGGCTGGGATATCCCTGATGAACACCCCGTCAGCAGCGATGACCTTCTTGAATGCCTCGCCTTGTTAACCCGCCATTATGGTAATCCGTATTCACGGGAATCTTTAAAAGCTGGAATGCCCCTTGAGAAAGGCAAATTTACTGCAGAAGTATTTATTCGATCGTCTGAAAGAGCGGGTCTGGCCTGTAAAGTTCATAAGCGGGAGATTGCCGAAATATCTTCACTGGTTGTTCCTGCCGTGTTGTTACTGAATAAACGCAAAGCCTGCATTTTGTCCGATATTGACCATGCAAAAGGCACTGCCCGGATTATTATGCCGGAAACCGGTGAGGGCACGACAACAATCAGTATTGAAGAATTAAATGAATTTTACAGTGGCTATGTTATCTATGTCCGTGAAAAGCATCGTTATGATCGTCGGACCCCGCAGAAATTAACGGTTAAATCCAGACATTGGTTCTGGGGAACTATTCTCGGTTCATGGAGAATTTACCGTGATGTTTTACTGGCATCACTGTTGATCAATATTTTTGTGGTTGCCAGCCCGCTGTTTGTGATGAATGTGTATGACCGGGTGGTTCCCAACCAGGCATTTGATACACTCTGGGTTCTGGCCGTTGGTGCGTTAATTGTTTTCAGTTTTGATTTTATTCTGAAAATGGTGCGCAGCTATTTTATTGATCTGGCCGGTAAAAAGTCCGATATTCTGCTCTCTTCTGCCATCATGGAGCAGGTTCTGGGGTTGAGCATGAAGGCCAAGCCCGCTTCAGTGGGTTCCTTCGCGAAAAACCTTCAGGACTTCGAAAGTATTCGGGAATTTATTACCTCTTCAACGGTCACTGCGCTGGTTGACCTGCCGTTCACCTGTATCATTCTTTTCGTGATATTTATGCTGGGTGGGCCCACGGCAGTTGTACCTTTGGTCGCCATGCTCATCATTGGCCTCTACAGTTTCTTTATTCAGGAGCCTCTCAAAAATTCCGTTGAAAAAACACTTCGTTCCAGTCAGCAGAAAAATGCCACATTGATTGAAAGCCTCTCAGGCATGGAAGCCCTGAAAATTGCCCAGGCCGAGAGTGATATTCAGTACCGTTGGGAAAAAGCCGTTAGCCATATTGCCACCTGGAGCATTAAAACCAAACTGCTCACTTCTTCTGCCACCAGTTTCAGTGCCTATGTTCAACAAATGGCCAATATAGGCATGGTTATTCTTGGGGTTTATCTGATCTCTGAAGGTGAGTTGAGCATGGGGGGACTGATTGCCTCGGTCATGCTGTCTGGCCGCTGTCTGGCACCCATGGCTCAGATTGCCGGGCTGGCAACCCGCTATAACCAGGCCAAATCGGCTCTGGATGGCTTGAATCAGATCATGGACATGCCAACCGAACGTCATGAAGACAGGGATTACGTTAATCGTCCGGACCTGAAAGGCAGTATTGACTTTGATGGGGTTAACTTTTCCTATCCCGAGCAGGAAATTCAGGCCTTAAGAGATGTCAGCCTGAGCATTAAAGCCGGTGAAAAGGTTGGGATTATCGGGCGAATTGGTTCCGGCAAGACAACCATCGAAAAGCTGATACTGGGACTTTATGAACCGGGAGAAGGCGCAGTTCGGGTTGACGGTGTTGATTTACGACAGATCAATCCCACTGACCTGCGCTCCAGTATTGGCTGCGTTAGCCAGGATATCACACTGTTTTACGGCTCCATTAAAGACAATATCACCCTGGGGGCAAACCATGTTGACGACAGCCAGTTGCTTGAGGCTGCTGAGATTGCCGGAGTAACGGAGTTTGCCAATAAGCACCCTAACGGGCTGGATATGATCGTGGGTGAGCGCGGGCAAAACCTGTCCGGAGGGCAGCGACAAAGTATTGCCCTGGCCCGTGCCCTGCTGATGAATCCACCGATTCTGGTGATGGATGAGCCATCCAGTTCTATGGACAACACCACTGAGCTGCGAATGAAGGAGCAGCTAAAGACCCGGTGCACCGGCAAGACGTTGATATTGGTTACCCATAAGGCCTCAATGCTGGATCTGGTGGATCGACTGATCGTAATGGACAGTGGACGTATTGTTGCGGATGGACCCAAGGATCAGGTACATGCGGCGTTAAGGCAGGGCAAACTCAAAATAGGATAGGCTGGAATGAGTAGCAGCGATGATAAGGACGTAAAGGGCTCGACAGAGGCACCTGTGAATCAGACTGAACCGTCAGAAGGCCACATAACGAAGTCGGCTGAGTCAGAACAGGCGATATCAGGCCCGGCATTTAGTGTTGCTGATGGCCAGGAGCAGAATGCTTCTGAGGATGGCAAAAGGGAGGATTCTCTGGAGAACTCTTTAGAGGCTTCTTCAGAGACCTCTTCAGAGTCGGCTGAGTCAGAACAGGCATTTACTGTTGCTGATGGCCAAGAGCAGAGTGCTTCTGAGGAGGGCAAAGGGGAGGATTCTCCGGAGAACTCCTTAGAGACTTCTTCAGAGGCTTCTTCAGAGAACTCTTCAGAGAACTCTTTAGAAAAGATAGAAGACACAGTGCTACCAGATGATATGGAATATATCTCTGATACCAATGTCGCCATGCTGATAAGAACGCCAAAAGGTGGCCGTTTACTGATATACACTATGCTGCTGGCGCTGTTCTCCTCCATCGTCTGGGCCAGTGTTGCCCGGCTGGATGAAATTACCAGGGGCCTGGGGATCGTCATTCCATCCTCGCGGTTGCAGGTGGTGCAAAATCTGGAAGGTGGGATTCTGGAGCAGATTTTTGTTGCAGAAGGGCAACAGGTGCACTCAGGGCAACCGTTGATGCAGCTGGATGACACCCGTTTCTCTTCCACCTTTCGGGAAAGTGCCATTGAGTATTACAGCGAGCTTGCCAAAGCGGCCAGACTGAGAGCCGAGTTGTCGGGTGAAACATTGAACTTCCCGGCTGAGTTGGACGACTATCCGGCTTATATGGAGCGAGAGCGGGAAATTTTTTATCAGCGTGCCGACCGCTTCATTGCAGAGCTCAATGTTGCCCGGGAGCAGGCGGTCCAGGCTGAGCATGAGTTAGCCACCACAGAGGATCAGCTGATATTTTTGACCACCAGCTTTGAACTGGGACAGGATGAACTTGAATTGACCGTTCCTCTGGCAGAGCAGGGTGTTGTCTCCAGGGTTGAGCTGATTCAGTTAAGACAGCGGGTGAATGACCTTGAGTCACAAATGCGAAGAACTGAGCTGAGTATTCCAAAGTTACAGGCGGCCTATCAGGAGGCGCTGTCCCGCAAAGAAGAGGTTTTTCAGGAATACCGTGCTGATATTGTTCAGGAACTCAAGGAAACGGAAGTTCATCTGGATCAGTTAGGTGAGTCTAACCATGCCCTTGAAGACCAGGTAGACCGGACTCTGATCAAATCACCCATGGATGGCATTGTTAAGAAAATCCATGTCACTACGCTGGGTGGGGTCGTTCAGCCCGGCATGAGTCTGCTGGAGATTGTGCCACTGGAAGATAACCTGATGATTGAGGCGCAAATTCAGCCCAAAGACATCGGTTTTCTGCGTCTGGGGATGAAAGCAGTGGTTAAGCTGACGGCCTATGACTTTGCGATTTATGGTGGGCTTGAAGGTGAGGTTGAGCACATCAGTGCTGATACCATCAAGGATGAGAAAGGCGAGAGCTTTTATATTGTCCGAATCCGGACTAAAAATAACTTCGTCGGCTCAGAAGATAAACCGCTTATGATTATTCCCGGTATGAGAACCAATGTGGACATTATCACCGGAGATAAGACGCTGATGGCCTATCTGCTTAAGCCTATTCTCAGGGCCAAACAGAATGCGTTGACAGAAAGATAAACAGGATGAGGCTGGTTTTCCGGTGTGATCATAGCCACTGAAGCGGCCAGCCTTACTCAATCATTGTATCCGGTGCGATTCGGGTATTGTGCAGTTGCCACTGATCAATATCTGAGTCTTTGATAATGGTTCCGATAAAACAACTCTGGCTGAAGTGCGCATCGGTCAGGTCGGTATGCTCGATCAGTAAATGATTCAGATGGCACTGGGTAAAGGTGGGTGCCTTTTCCACACTGAAGCAGTCGGTGAAAACGCCTTCATTGAAGCTGACCTTGTTGAATACGGCATTATCCAATTGGGCGCTGGTTAAGCTGACACGTTCCCAGACACACTGAGATATTTCGGTATTGGCCAGACTCACAGACTGTAGTTCACAGTCAGCCATGGTTACTTCATTCATTGTTGCCCCGGAAAAAGAGGGGCCTTCATCAAAACTTTCACACCCTCTGAATGATGCGTTTTGGATCGCCGCATTGTTGAATGATGTTTTGGTCAGGGTACAGTGACGAAACTCCATATCCTGAATCTCTGCCTGTGAGAAATCGGTATTATCAAAGAATCCGTGGATGATATGACTGTTGTATAAACGTATTTCCCGGCAGGAGCTGTTGTGGAAGGTTTGTGCGGTCATATCACAGTTTTCAATCACCGCCTTATCCAGCACGGCATGATCAAAATTCGCTGCTGAGAGGTCGGAATCAATAACCCTGGCATTGGCCAGGTTGGCGTGACGAAGGTCGGCTCCATTCAAATTACAGCCATCCAGAATGCAGTCCCGCAGATCGGTATGGCGAAAATCGGCACCACGCAGGTCACAGTTTTTCCAATAAACGCCTCGCAGTTTGCCGGACCGGAATTTACAGCGCTGCATCAGGCTGTTTTTAAAACGCATGCGCTCCAGATCCCGATGGTTCAGAGATAGCCCGGTAAAGTCGGATTGATCCGGGGCGGTCCATCCGGGGTGGAGACTTTCCAGCAATGCCCGTTGCCGCGCAGCTTTCTCTTTTTCCTGCTCAAATTGAGAAGCCAGCCCTGATGTCTGTTGGACCTGATACTTGCCAACCTCTTTGTTGACCAGAATGCTGTTATTGGCTCTTAAGCCAGAGGTTTTGAGCCCATCGGTATCCAGAATGTTGTGGTTACCCGACGTTGTTGAAACTTTCTTTTTTGGTGAAGACTTCTGTTCTGAAGACTTCGATGATGGGCGTTGTTTCTGTGGCACAGGTGGAAATCTCCGGACAAACTCGTTTCATTCTGAGTCGCCCGGATAGGTTAAAGGTTTAGCCCGGATATTTCATATTAACAGGAGGTATAAATTACCTCCTTTATTTTCAATAAGTTATATATTTATCAAGTGGTTATAAATGCACTTTCGTTCAACCATTGATGGTTATTAATGGTTGTAGGCAGTTTTTTTCGACACCTGTCCACGCTAAAAGCGTCAGGAGTCATGCTCTTTCAAAGAATTTCTTGGCATTCCTTGAAGCAGAGGATAGTTTGTGTACCCACGCAAATTGGCAGCTATCCACTGCTTCTCAGAAATACCGTTTCTTCGGCTTGGATTCTTGCTTTACCTGAAGGTTGCATATTCTGGCTAATCGTGAACCCTCATTCTGGCAAAGCGTGAACACGAATTCTGGCCAGGCGTGAACATGGATTCTGGCTGATCGTGAACATTTTTGCCCGATTTCCAGAATC